>NZ_AEJZ01000052.1:0-6020 GCF_000208525.1 Escherichia sp. TW14182 | reverse complement strand
GTCGTGAGCGAAGTATTTACCACCAAACTGTGCGCCGAGGCCGAGTTTCTGAGCCTCGATCAGGAGTTCTTGTTCTAACTGGACATCGCGGAAAGCCTGACCGTGTTCGTTCCCTTCAGTCGGCAGCTCATCGTAATAGTGAGCACTTGCCAACTTGACGGTTTTCAGGTTGGTTTCCGCAGACGTGCCGCCAATCACAAACGCGATATGGTACGGCGGGCAGGCTGCGGTGCCGAGAGTACGCATTTTCTCAACGAGGAAGTTTTTCAGTTTACCCGGAGTCAGCAGGGCTTTGGTTTCCTGATAGAGATACGTTTTGTTGGCAGAACCGCCGCCTTTGGCGACGCAGAGGAATTTGTACTCGTCGCCATCCACTGCGTACAGGTCGATTTGCGCAGGCAGGTTAGTGCCGGTGTTGACCTCTTTGTACATGTCCAGCGGTGCGTTTTGTGAATAGCGCAGGTTATCTTCGATATAAGTGTTATAGACACCTTTTGATAAGGCTTCTTCATCACCGCCGCCGGTCCACACTCGCTGACCTTTTTTACCGACGATGATGGCGGTGCCGGTATCCTGGCAGGTCGGCAATACACCTTTGGCGGCGATTTCGGAGTTTCTCAAGAATTGCAGCGCCACATACTTATCGTTTTCGCTGGCTTCAGGGTCATGAAGAATAGAAGCTACCTGTTGCTGGTGTGCCGGGCGGAGCATGAAAGAAGCGTCATGGAAGGCTTGCTGCGCCAGCAAGGTCAGGGCTTCAGGTTCCACTTTCAGGATGGTTTCGCCGTTAAATTCGGCAACACTAACGTAATCGGATGTGAGCAGATAGTACTCGGTATTGTCTTTCCCCATCGGGAAAGGCGTCTGATAAATAAACTCTTTATTTGACATAGCTTCCAGCCTGTAACTCTGTATTTGTTATACGAAAATGGCGTGCCGCACAGCGACGGGCAGCACGCAGAGTGCAATTACAAGAACCCGTACATCGCAGCGAAGATCCAGCCGAAGACGCACGATACGCTCACACCAATCAACCCTGGCAAAATAAAGCTGTGGTTGATGACGAAGCGGCCGATGTGGGTGGTTCCGGAACGGTCAAACTGAATCGCTGCCAGATCGCTCGGATAGGTCGGCAGGATGTAATAACCATAGCAAGCCGGTGCTGAAGCCACGATGTATGCCGGGTCAACGCCAATCGCCAGTGCAACCGGAACAATTGCTGCCAGTGCAGCGGCCTGGGAGTTAACAAACTTGGAGACCAGCAACAGAACAATGGCATAAGCCCACGGATACTCTTTCACCATTTCGCCCAGTACGCCCTGAATTTCAGACATATGCGCACCGAACATGGTTTCGGCCATCCACGCGATACCGTATACCGCCACGATGGCAATCATACCGGAACGGAAGACTTCATTTTTTGAGATGGACGCGGGATTGGTTTTGGTCAGGATAATAATCAACGCCCCGGTCAGCAGCATAAACATCTGGATAACCAGTACCATCGACAGCGGCTTGCCGCCAAAAGACGGACGCAGGTCAGAATCAGCACCAAGAAGTGCGACCACCGCGATTGCCCCGAGGAAGATCCACATTGCCAGCCAGTTGCTTTTCGGTAGTTTTTTATCCAGCAGCGTGGCGGTGTCACCGTAAACGTACTCACGGTTTTCCGGTACGGAGATGAATTTCTGGAACTCTTCGTCTTTATCCAGATCTTTACCACGGAACCAACTGAAAATACCGATCGCCAGGATACCTAACAAGGTAGAGGGGATGGTAATCGCAAGCAGGTCGAGGAACTCAAGGTGACGACCATCAAAGGTTACGTTCCCCAGCATTGCGACCAGCGATACTACGGCAACCGACACCGGACTGGCGATAATCCCCATCTGCGCACCGATAGAGCTCGCCGCCATTGGGCGTTCCGGACGGATGTTGTTCTTAATCGCAACGTCGTAGATGATCGGCAGGATGGTGTAAACCACGTGACCCGTACCGCAAAGAATGGTCAGCGTACAGGTAACAAACGGCGCGACGATGGAAACATATTTCGGATTGCGACGCAGCAGTTTTTCGGCAATTTGCAGCATAACATCCAGGCCGCCGGAGGCTTGCAAGGTCGCCGATGCTGCCACCACCGCAATGATGACCAGCATGACATCAACCGGTGGTTTACCCGGCTGAAGATGGAAGACGAAGACCAGAATGACCAGGCCGATACCGCCTAATAAACCCAGCGCGATACCGCCCTTTCTGGCACCATAAAACAGACATATCAGTATTATGATAAGTTGGATGGTAAATAACATGTGTAAACCCTCGCGATAATCCCATTTAAATTCTTGCCAAATAGATCACAGCCACATTCTGTTTTGGATGAACTGTTATCAGAGACTGACTAAATATCCGTTTGGTCGTTGCTGGCTCGAGCAAATACTTCACAGTGAATATTGGCTGATTCAGGCAGCAGTAAATTTATGCACTGTGATAAGTGTTTTTTTCAGAGAAAAATACTCTCTGGCGATGGGGTTATAGTTTGTGTTTCGCAGATGTTAATGGTCTGTTTTTGCGCTATCTTGTTGATATTTATTGGTCTATTTTTTGTTCTACAGACGGATGTCATCAACTTTATAGATTATTCTGATCTACCTATTTATGGGTAAAAATACACATAATACGGGTGACATAATAGTTAATTAACTTTTGTTAGCGTTTTGAAATTAAAAACTCTATTTATCCGAATTGATATTAATTCGCAGGGGATGAAGAGGGATAATTATATTTGATCTGGCACAAGTTTTACTGATGGCTGATGTAACTTGTGCCAGTGCTGGTTTGCATTACTGCAATAATTGTTACTTCCAGATAACTAATAACGCGTTATTGGCAATATTGCTTCAGTAATGAGTAATGCTCTGCCTGAATACGGTAGCGATAAACCGGACGACCGGTGACGCCATAATGGATACTGGTAACTAAGATGTGACAATTCACTAGCCAGATCAGATATTTGCGGCAGGAAACGCGAGAGATGTTAACCTCGTTGGCCAGCTCGTCGGTTGAAAATTCATAGTCCTGGTGAGCGTCAATCCACTGGCACAGCGTGCGTAAAGTCTGCGGCGTTAAGCCTTTTGGCAGACGGCGGGTATCCTGTTCGTTAGATGAATTGCCATGAATTAGCTGATCCAGCTCGGCCTGGTCATAGTATTGATGTTTCTCCAGCGCCATTTTCTTTTGTCGCCAGCCGATGAGCGCCTCTTCAAAACGTGATGCCTGGAACGGTTTGATTAGATAATCAACGACGCCATAATGCAGAGAATCCTTAATGGTTGCGGCATCAGCAGCTGAGGAGATGACAATCACATCGCTTTTGCATCGAGCGTTGTGCAGGACAGGCAGTAAATCGAGCCCGTTTTCTTTTTGCATATAGATATCGAGCAAGATCAGGTCGATAGGTGTTTCGTTGTTGAAGATAATCTCTTTGGCTTTCTCCAGTGTCGAGGCTGTTCCGCAGCATTGAAAACCAGGGATCTGCGCCACGTATCGGCGATTCAACTCCGCTACCATTGCGTCGTCATCGATAATTAATACATTGATCATTTGCTCGACCTCTCCCCATCCCAGGGTAACTGGACAAAAAATTGTGTGAAAACCCCGGGTTCCGATTCCACGGCAATGCTGCCGCCGAGATTTTCAACCTGTTGTTTGACAAGTGCCAGACCGACGCCTCGTTCACTTCCTTTTGTCGAGACACCTTTTTCAAAAATGTGATCGATTTTGTCGGGGGAAATTCCCGGACCATCATCGTTAATTTCACAGTGCAGCCAGCCGTGACGGTAGTGCAACGTAACGCTGATTTCACCACCGGGTTCTTGCCCTAATGCCTCCAGCGCGTTTTCTATCAGATTTCCCAACGCGGTAATTAGCGTTGCGACTTGATCTTCACTACCGCTGTCTGGCAACTGGCTCTCACTATTTAAAATCAGCGTATGGCCTAAATCGGTCGCGCGGTTAATTTTGCTGATTAAAAAACCAGCGATAACCGGAGATTTGATTTTACCCAGCAAAGAGCCAATCTCTTCCTGATAGTTGTTGGCTGTTTTTAGAATGTAATCTTCCAACTGCTTATAACTCTTCAGATGTAATAATCCGAGAATCACGTGTAATTTGTTCATAAATTCGTGGGAGCGTTCACGAAGTGCGTCGGCATAGTTGACCAGCCCATCCAACCGTTGCATTAGCTTACGAACTTCCGTTTTGTCCCTGAAGGTAGAGATGGCTCCGATGATAACGCCATTGCTGCGTACGGGTACGGTGTTGATGAGTAATAGCCGATCTTTGACGGTAACCTCTTCATCTCGTCGCGGCGTGCCGTCGCGTAATACTTCCGAGACATCCACCACCTGCGACCATGCCTGACTCAGTGTCGACAGCTTTTCATCATCCTGGGATTTGTGATAATTAAGCAGTTCTTGCGCGGCATCATTAATTAGTGTGACTTCGCCGCGCGCGTCTACGGCAACGACACCTTCTTTGATCGATTGCAGCATTGCCTGGCGTTGCTCAAACAGAGTTGAGATTTCGTAAGGCTCCAGGCCGAACAGGATGCGCTTAAGTACTTTGACCAAAATCCATGTCCCCAGCCCGCCAACCAGCACACCGAATAAAATTGACCAGATAATGCTCCAGCGACTGTCATTGATCTGCTGCGTTACGCGGCTTAGCTCCAGACCAATCGCCACCACGCCGATCTGCTTATGATTTTCGTCGTAGATAGGGGTAAATACGCGTAAAGCCTGTGCCAGAAAACCGCGATTAATCGCGACATTTTCCTCGCCGTTGAGCGCCTTCAGGATGTCGTCCCCTTTAAAGAGCTGACCAATGCGTTGGGTTTCAGGGTGCGAGTAGCGAAGACTTTGCATATTGGTAACGACAATAAACAGCAGATCGTTGCGTTTACGTACAGCTTCAGCGATGTCCTGGATACCGCTCTCCTGCGGTTTTTTCTGCAAGCCCTGACGAATTTCCGGCGAGTCGGCAAGGGTACGCGCCACGGCCAGTGCCTTGTTGGCCAGCCCGTCACGCGTCATATCGCTGATTTGCGAGAAGTAAACCAGATGCACTACCAGCAGCACCGAGAACAGCACTGCGCTGACCATTAAGATCACCGTGGTACTGAGTTTCATCGGACGTTTGCGTAACATGCGGCAGGGCAGTGAATGTCTCATCAGCTTCCTTGTATGACAAATTTCCTAAGCATTATCTCTGATGCTGCGGGTAATTCAAAGGGAGTAAGGGGATTGGCCATCCGGGGAAGCGGATTTGGTAACTGAAACTTCCGGTGTCGTCTGGCGATTCGAGAGCTATGCTTATAGCGAAAACCATACTTATGAGGGAGGGAAGGTCATGGATCAGGAACTACTGGATGTTGGTTATCGCTGCTATACCGGCGAAAAGGTCGATGTCTATTTCAACACCGCAATATGTCAGCATTCCGGTAATTGTGTGCGCGGTAATAGCAAACTGTTTAATCTCAAACGTAAGCCGTGGATTATGCCGGATGAAGTAGACGTCGCCACCGTAATAAAAGTGATTGATACGTGCCCCAGCGGCGCGCTGAAATACCGTCATAAATAAGTGAGGGGAAAAATGGAAATACGTGAGAGCCATAATAAATTTTACATCAATGATGCGCAGGGAAATCAAATAGCTGAAATTGTCTTTGTGCCGACCGGAGAGAATTTAGCGATTATCGAACATACCGATGTTGATGAAAGCCTGAAAGGGCAGGGGATTGGTAAACAACTGGTAGCGAAAGTCGTGGAAAAAATGCGCCAGGAAAAACGGAAAATTATCCCGCTGTGCCCGTTTGCAAAACACGAATTTGATAAAACGCGTGAGTATGATGATATTCGCAGTTGATGGGGCGAAGGCAGGAAGGACGTATTCCCAAAAGCAAAAACCCGCCTTGTAGGCGGGTTCTCAGGAATTAGTGGTGCCCGGACTCGGAATCGAACCAA
>NZ_AEJZ01000053.1:0-26798 GCF_000208525.1 Escherichia sp. TW14182 | reverse complement strand
GTCTCGTTTTCTGGGGATTCCTCAGCCCGCGCGGGGTCGGCGTAATGTGTAACTTCTTCGCCCAGTCGGCTGAAAACGCCACGCTGAAGGATGTTGAAGGCAACGAGTACATCGATTTTGCCGCAGGCATTGCGGTGCTGAACACCGGACATCGCCATCCTGAACTGGTGGCAGCGGTGGAACAGCAACTGCAACAGTTTACCCACACGGCGTATCAGATTGTGCCATACGAAAGCTATGTCACGCTGGCGGAGAAAATTAACGCCCTTGCCCCGGTCAGTGGTCAGGCTAAGACCGCGTTCTTCACCACCGGTGCGGAAGCGGTTGAGAACGCAGTGAAAATCGCCCGCGCCCATACCGGACGCCCTGGCGTGATTGCGTTCAGCGGCGGCTTCCACGGTCGCACGTATATGACCATGGCATTAACTGGAAAGGTTGCACCGTACAAAATTGGTTTCGGCCCGTTCCCCGGTTCGGTGTATCACGTGCCGTATCCGTCAGATTTGCATAGCGTTTCGACGCAAGATTCCCTCGACGCCATCGAACGCTTGTTTAAATCAGACATCGAAGCGAAACAGGTCGCGGCCATTATTTTCGAACCGGTACAGGGCGAGGGCGGATTTAACGTGGCGCCAAAAGAGCTGGTTGCCGCTATTCGCCGCCTGTGCGATGAGCACGGCATTGTGATGATTGCTGATGAAGTGCAAAGCGGTTTTGCGCGTACCGGTAAACTGTTTGCCATGGATCATTACGCCGATAAGCCGGACTTAATGACGATGGCGAAAAGCCTCGCGGGCGGGATGCCGCTTTCGGGCGTGGTCGGTAATGCCAACATTATGGACGCGCCCGCGCCGGGCGGGCTTGGCGGCACTTACGCCGGGAACCCGCTGGCGGTCGCTGCCGCGCACGCGGTGCTCAACATTATCGATAAAGAATCCCTTTGCGACCGTGCGAATCAACTCGGTCAGCGCCTGACGCAAACGCTGATTGAGGCCAAAGAAAGCGTTCCGGCCATTGCTGCGGTACGCGGTCTGGGGTCGATGATTGCGGCAGAATTTAACGACCCGCAAACGGGCGAGCCGTCAGCCGCCATTGCGCAGAAAATTCAGCAACGCGCGCTGGCGCAGGGGCTGTTACTGTTGACCTGTGGCGCATACGGCAACGTGATTCGTTTCCTGTATCCGCTGACCATCCCGGATGCGCAATTCGATGCGGCAATGAAAATTTTGCAGGATGCGCTGAGAGATTAATAGCCCAACGCAATAATGCCTGATACGCTGCGCTTATCAGGCCTGCAAACGACGTATTGATTATGTATGCCGGATAAGGCGTTCACGCCGCATCCGGCAAGTTGTATTGCCCAACTTCGCTAAATCTGGTGTTTTTTCAGCAACGCACGGAACTGATGGTAGGTTAAGCCCAGCAATTCAGCTGCGCGCTTCTGGTTATATTTCCCCTGTTGCAAACTGAGTTGCAGCAACTCTTTTTCCTGCTGCATTTGAAACTCACGTAAATCCAGCGGCAGCGTTGGAAGCGAGGTGTTTTCTGAAACGGCGATAGTGTCTTCAGGTGGACGCCGTTTAAAGGGATCAATAATGATCTCATCAAGCGGATAATCGCTGGTGCCGTGGCGATACACCGAACGTTCCACCACGTTTTTCAATTCACGGATATTTCCCGGCCAGCGATAGTTCAGCAACGTTTCTCTGGCGCGCTTGGTAAAACCAGGAAACAGAGGCAGTTTTATTTCCCGACACATCTGGATGGCGAAGTGCTCCGCCATCAGCATAATGTCGCTTTCACGCTCGCGTAGTGGCGGCAGTTGCACTACATCAAAAGCCAGCCGGTCGAGCAGGTCAGCGCGAAAAGTACCTTCATTGACCATCGCCGGGAGATCGGCATTCGTCGCGCATACCAACCGCACATTCACCTGCAATGGCTGGCTGCCGCCAACGCGCTCCAGTTCACCGTACTCAATCACACGCAATAATTTTTCCTGCACCATCATCGGTGCTGTAGCGAGTTCATCAAGAAATAGCGTACCGCCGTCGGCACGTTCAAATCGTCCCGGATGGCGTTTTTGCGCTCCGGTAAACGCACCGGCTTCGTGACCAAACAGTTCGGAATCCAGCAGATTTTCATTTAACGCTGCGCAGTTAAGGGAAATAAACGGCCCTTGCCAGCGGGAGGAGAGATAATGCAAACGGCTGGCGATCAGCTCTTTACCGGTGCCGCGCTCGCCAATAATCAAAACCGGTTTGTCCAGCGGCGCGAGATGCGAAACCTGTTCCAGCACTTCAAGAAAGCTGTTCGCCTCACCGAGTAAGTTATCTTTGTATTCTGCCATGATGAAATTCGCCACTTGTTAGTGTAATTCGCTAATTCATCCTGGCATGTTGCTGTTGAATCTTCAATCAGATCTTTATAAATCAAAAAGATAAAAAATTGGCACGCAAATTGTATTAACAGTTCAGCAGGACAATCCTGAACGAAGAAATCAAGAGGACAACATTATGGGTATTTTTTCTCGCTTTGCCGACATCGTGAACGCCAACATCAACGCCCTGTTAGAGAAAGCGGAAGATCCGCAGAAACTGGTGCGTCTGATGATCCAGGAAATGGAAGATACATTAGTTGAAGTGCGTTCTACCTCGGCGCGTGCACTGGCGGAAAAGAAACAGCTGACTCGCCGTATTGAACAAGCGTCGGCGCGTGAAGTTGAGTGGCAGGAAAAAGCCGAACTGGCGCTGCTGAAAGAGAGAGAAGATCTGGCGCGTGCGGCGTTAATTGAAAAACAGAAACTGACCGATCTGATTAAGAGCCTGGAACATGAAGTGACGCTGGTGGACGATACGCTGGAGCGTATGAAGAAAGAGATTGGCGAGCTGGAAAACAAATTGAGCGAAACACGTGCTCGCCAGCAAGCATTGATGTTGCGTCACCAGGCAGCAAACTCGTCGCGTGATGTGCGTCGTCAACTGGACAGTGGCAAACTGGATGAAGCAATGGCGCGTTTCGAATCTTTCGAGCGTCGTATCGACCAGATGGAAGCGGAAGCCGAAAGCCACAGCTTCGGCAAACAAAAATCGCTGGACGATCAGTTTGCCGAACTGAAAGCCGATGATGCAATCAGTGAGCAACTGGCACAATTAAAAGCCAAAATGAAGCAAGACAATCAATAATAACATCCAGGCGGCGTCCGAACGCGCCGCCGCTCATCGTCTAAGGAGTACTTATGAGCGCGCTATTTCTGGCTATTCCGTTAACCATTTTTGTGCTGTTTGTTTTACCGATCTGGTTATGGCTGCATTACAGCAACCGATCCAGTCGCGGTGAATTGTCGCAAAGCGAACAGCAGCGATTAGCGCAACTGGCTGATGAAGCAAAACGGATGCGCGAACGCATTCAGGCGCTGGAATCCATTCTTGATGCAGAACATCCGAACTGGAGGGATCGCTAATGGCGGGCATTAATCTCAATAAAAAGTTATGGCGTATTCCACAGCAGGGCATGGTGCGCGGCGTCTGCGCAGGGATTGCCAACTATTTTGATGTACCGGTAAAACTGGTGCGTATCCTCGTGGTGCTGTCGATTTTCTTCGGCCTGGCGCTATTTACCCTGGTTGCTTACATCATTTTGTCATTTGCTCTTGACCCGATGCCGGACAACATGGCGTATGGTGAACAACAACCTTCCAGCAGCGAATTGCTGGATGAAGTCGATCGTGAACTGGCGGCCAGTGAAACGCGTTTACGCGAGATGGAACGTTATGTCACTTCCGATACCTTCACACTGCGTAGCCGTTTCCGTCAATTGTGAGGAAAGTTATGAATACTCGCTGGCAACAAGCTGGGCAAAAGGTGAAGCCTGGTTTCAAATTAGCAGGCAAGCTGGTTCTTCTCACCGCTCTGCGCTACGGCCCGGCGGGTGTGGCGGGTTGGGCGATAAAATCTGTTGCTCGCCGACCACTGAAAATGTTGTTGGCTGTGGCGCTGGAACCGCTGTTAAGTCGGGCTGCCAATAAACTGGCGCAGCGTTATAAAAGGTGAGGGGAGTTTCGCAAAAATTGTTAAATCTCAGGCGTATAATGGATGGCAATTTTCATCCATAGAAGGACGCTTACATGTTTAAAAAAGGCTTACTTGCGCTGACGCTGGCGTTTTCACTGCCTGTTTTTGCTGCTGAACACTGGATCGATGTTCGTGTTCCAGAACAGTATCAGCAAGAACACGTTCAGGGAGCCATCAATATTCCCCTGAAGGAAGTGAAAGAGCGCATTGCCACCGCCGTTCCGGATAAAAACGACACCGTGAAAGTGTATTGCAACGCTGGACGCCAGTCCGGGCAGGCAAAAGAGATCCTCAACGAAATGGGATATACCCACGTTGAGAACGCCGGTGGTCTTAAAGACATTGCGATGCCGAAGGTCAAAGGTTAACAAATTACTTATTGAGCGGTGTAAATAACGCCGCTTATTCATTTGATAAATCAAAATTAACCCACATTATTATCTCCAGCATCTCATCCTTTCTACAGCTTTCTGGCACAGGACAGCAATGAAGCGACTCAAAAATGAACTTAACGCGCTGGTGAATCGTGGCGTCGACAGGCACCTGCGACTGGCGGTAACCGGACTTAGCCGTAGTGGCAAAACGGCGTTTATCACCGCGATGGTCAATCAGTTGCTCAATATTCATGCAGGAGCACGCTTGCCGCTGTTAAGCGCGGTGCGTGAAGAGCGCCTGCTGGGTGTGAAGCGTATTCCTCAACGTGATTTTGGCATCCCACGTTTTACTTACGACGAAGGCCTGGCGCAGTTATATGGCGATCCTCCCGCCTGGCCGACGCCAACGCGCGGCGTCAGCGAAATCCGCCTGGCATTGCGTTATAAATCGAATGATTCGCTACTGCGTCACTTCAAAGACACCTCCACGCTGTATCTGGAGATTGTGGATTATCCCGGTGAATGGCTGCTCGACCTGCCAATGCTGGTGCAGGACTATTTAAGTTGGTCACGCCAGATGACGGGCTTGCTTAATGGTCAGCGCGGCGAGTGGTCGGCAAAATGGCGGATGATGTGCGAAGGGCTTGATCCGTTAGCGCCTGCCGACGAAAACCGTCTTGCAGATATCGCCGCCGCGTGGACCGATTATCTCCACCACTGCAAACAGCAGGGGCTGCACTTTATTCAACCGGGGCGCTTTGTTCTGCCGGGGGATATGGCAGGCGCACCCGCGCTGCAATTCTTCCCGTGGCCGGATGTCGATGCCTGGGGCGAATCGAAACTGGCACAAGCCGATAAGCATACCAACGCCGGAATGCTGCGCGAGCGGTTTAATTATTACTGCGAGAAAGTGGTGAAGGGGTTCTATAAAAACCACTTTTTGCGTTTTGACCGCCAGATTGTGCTGGTGGATTGCCTGCAACCGCTCAACAGTGGACCGCAGGCATTTAATGACATGCGTCTGGCGCTGACGCAGTTGATGCAAAGTTTCCACTACGGGCAACGTACGCTTTTCCGCCGCTTGTTCTCGCCAGTTATCGACAAATTGCTGTTTGCCGCGACGAAAGCGGACCATGTGACCATCGATCAGCACGCCAATATGGTTTCATTACTGCAACAACTGATTCAGGATGCCTGGCAAAATGCGGCGTTTGAAGGGATCAGCATGGATTGTCTGGGGCTGGCCTCCGTACAGGCGACCACCAGCGGCATTATCGACGTCAACGGCGAGAAAATCCCGGCTCTGCGCGGTAATCGACTGAGCGATGGCGCACCGCTCACCGTTTACCCTGGTGAAGTTCCTGCGCGTTTGCCCGGTCAGGCGTTCTGGGATAAGCAAGGCTTCCAGTTTGAAGCGTTTCGCCCGCAGGTGATGGATGTCGATAAACCGCTGCCGCATATTCGCCTTGATGCCGCGCTGGAATTTTTAATAGGAGATAAATTGCGATGACCGAACCGTTAAAACCACGTATTGATTTCGACGGTCCGCTGGAAGTCGATCAGAACCCTAAATTTAAGGCGCAGCAGACCTTTGATGAAAATCAGGCGCAAAATTTTGCCCCGGCAACGCTCGACGATGTGCCGGAAGAAGAGGGGCAAGTCGAAGCGGTAATGGATGCGGCGCTGCGTCCGAAACGCAGTCTGTGGCGTAAAATGGTCATGGGTGGGGTGGCGCTGTTTGGCGCGAGCGTTGTTGGCCAGGGCGTGCAGTGGACGATGAATGCCTGGCAAACTCAGGATTGGGTAGCACTGGGCGGTTGTGTCGCTGGGGCATTGATTATCGGGGCTGGCGTTGGCTCAGTGGTAACAGAGTGGCGACGCTTATGGCGCTTGCGCCAGCGTGCGCACGAACGCGATGAAGCGCGCGATTTGTTGCATAGTCACGGCACTGGCAAAGGGCGCGCATTTTGCGAGAAACTGGCGCAGCAGGCCGGTATTGATCAGTCGCATCCGGCGCTGCAACGCTGGTATGCCTCAATCCATGAAACGCAGAACGATCGTGAAGTCGTCAGTCTGTACGCACATCTGGTTCAGCCAGTGCTGGATGCGCAGGCGCGCAGAGAAATCAGCCGTTCGGCGGCAGAATCTACCCTGATGATTGCCGTAAGCCCGTTGGCACTGGTGGATATGGCGTTTATTGCCTGGCGTAATCTGCGGTTGATTAATCGTATCGCTACGCTCTATGGCATTGAACTGGGTTATTACAGCCGTTTGCGCCTGTTCAAACTGGTATTGCTGAATATCGCTTTTGCCGGTGCTAGCGAGCTGGTGCGTGAAGTGGGGATGGACTGGATGTCACAAGATCTCGCTGCTCGTTTGTCAACGCGTGCTGCCCAGGGGATTGGCGCCGGACTCCTGACCGCGCGACTGGGAATTAAAGCTATGGAACTTTGCCGTCCGCTGCCGTGGATCGACGATGACAAACCTCGCCTGGGGGATTTTCGTCGCCAGCTTATCGGTCAGGTAAAGGAGACGCTGCAAAAGGGCAAAACGACCAGCGAATAATAACGCAATATCGGGTGCTGATCGGATATCTTTACGCCGAAGTGCCCGATTATCCGTCGTTGTGTCAATCTTTGTTGACAGAAATCTTCCTGCCACTCGAATAGTGTCATATCATCATATTAATTGTTCTTTTCTCAGGTGAAGGTTCCCATGCGTCTGGAAGTCTTTTGTGAAGACCGACTCGGTCTGACCCGCGAATTACTCGATCTACTGGTTCTAAGAGGCATCGATTTACGCGGTATTGAGATTGACCCAATCGGGCGGATTTACCTCAATTTTGCCGAACTGGATTTTGACAGTTTCAGCAGCCTGATGGCGGAAATTCGCCGTATTGCAGGTGTTACCGATGTGCGCACTGTGTCATGGATGCCTTCCGAGCGCGAACATCTGGCGTTGAGCGCATTGCTTGAGGCGTTGCCTGAACCCGTGCTTTCGGTCGATATGAAAAGCAAAGTGGATATGGCGAATCCGGCGAGCTGTCAGCTATTTGGTCAAAAACTTGATCGTTTACGCAATCATACCGCTGCGCAATTGATTAACGGATTTAATTTTTTACGCTGGCTGGAGAGTGACCCGCAGGATTCGCATAACGAACATGTGGTGATTAACGGGCAAAATTTCTTGATGGAGATAACGCCGGTTTATTTGCAGGATGAACACGACCAACACGTCCTGACCGGTGCGGTAGTGATGCTGCGCTCGACGATTCGTATGGGGCGTCAGTTGCAAAATGTGGCTGCGCAGGATGTCAGCGCCTTTAGTCAGATTGTCGCCGTTAGCCCGAAAATGAAACACGTTGTCGAGCAGGCTCAGAAACTGGCGATGTTAAGCGCGCCACTGCTGATTACGGGTGACACGGGTACTGGTAAAGATCTCTTTGCTTACGCCTGTCATCAGGCCAGCCCTCGCGCCGGTAAACCTTACCTGGCGCTGAACTGCGCGTCTATACCGGAAGATGCCGTTGAGAGCGAACTGTTTGGACATGCCCCGGAAGGGAAGAAAGGGTTCTTTGAGCAGGCGAACGGCGGTTCAGTGCTGCTGGATGAGATTGGTGAGATGTCGCCGCGAATGCAGGCTAAATTGCTGCGTTTCCTTAATGATGGCACTTTCCGTCGGGTTGGCGAAGATCACGAGGTACATGTCGATGTGCGGGTGATTTGCGCGACGCAAAAGAATCTGGTTGAGTTGGTGCAAAAAGGCGTATTTCGGGAAGATCTCTATTATCGCCTGAATGTGTTGACGCTGAATCTGCCACCGCTGCGAGACTGTCCGCAGGATATCATGCCGTTAACCGAATTGTTCGTCGCCCGCTTTGCTGACGAGCAGGGAGTACCCCGGCCGAAATTGGCTGCCGATCTGAATACCGTGCTGACACGTTATGGCTGGCCGGGTAACGTGAGGCAGTTGAAAAATGCTGTCTATCGTGCACTCACCCAACTGGACGGCTACGAACTGCGTCCACAAGACATTTTGCTGCCAGATTATGACGCGACAACCGTTGCCGTGGGCGAAGATGCGATGGAAGGTTCGCTGGATGAAATCACCAGTCGATTTGAGCGTTCGGTGTTAACCCAGCTTTATCGCAATTATCCCAGCACGCGCAAACTGGCAAAACGTCTGGGCGTTTCACATACCGCGATTGCCAACAAATTGCGTGAATACGGCCTGAGCCAGAAAAAGAGCGAAGAGTAAACACGTAAAATGCCTGATGGCGCAATACCATCAGGCATAATAAATTACGCTTTCAGTACCGCCAGAGCTGCTTCGTAATCCGGCTCAGTGGTGATTTCATTCACCAGCTGGCTGAAAATCACATTGTCATTTTCATCAATTACGACAACTGCGCGCGCAGCCAGACCTTTCAGTGGGCCTTCAGCGATCTCAACGCCGTAAGCTTGCAGAAATTCGCTATTACGGAAAGTGGAAAGGGTGATGACGTTGTTAAGACCTTCCGCACCGCAGAAACGAGACTGGGCGAACGGCAGATCGGCGGAAATACACAGTACAACGGTGTTGTCGATTTCTGTCGCCAGTTGGTTAAACTTACGTACTGATGCGGCGCAAACACCGGTATCAATACTTGGGAAAATGTTCAGCACTTTGCGTTTACCTGCAAACTGCGTGAGGGTGACGTCAGACAGATCTTTTGCCACGAGAGTAAAAGTCTGCGCTTTGCTACCCACTTGCGGGATGGAATTGGCGACTGTAACCGGGTTGCCCTGGAAATGAACGATTTGTGACATGATTATCTTTCCTGTTTACATATAGTTAACGTCATACCTAGTTTATGCTAACTGTCAATAACACAGCAATCGCTATTTGCGCTTAATCCGCAGTCCATCGCGGCAACAAGGAGTAAAGATGAGAACCGTAAAGGTATTTGAGGAAGCCTGGCCGTTACATACCCCGTTTGTAATTGCTCGTGGCAGCCGCAGTGAAGCGCGCGTGGTGGTTGTTGAACTGGAAGAAGATGGTGTTAAAGGTGCTGGGGAATGCACTCCCTATCCGCGCTATGGTGAAAGTGACGCTTCAGTAATGGCGCAAATTATGAGTGTTGTGCCGCAACTGGAAAAAGGGCTGACACGTGAAGAACTGCAAAAAATACTGCCAGCGGGCGCGGCGCGTAATGCGCTGGATTGTGCATTGTGGGATCTCTGTGCACGTAAACAGCAGCAGACGCTGGCTGAATTTATCGGTATAACGCTTCCCGACACCATTACCACTGCACAGACGGTTGTCATCGGTACGCCTGATCAAATGGCCAGCAGTGCTGCGGCACTATGGCAAGCAGGGGCGAAATTGCTGAAAGTGAAACTGGATAACCATCTTATTAGCGAGCGGATGGTGGCAATTCGCTCGGCTGTACCCGATGCGACGTTGATTGTTGATGCGAATGAATCCTGGCGCGCAGAAGGATTGGCAGCGCGATGTCAGTTGCTGGCTGACTTAGGCATCGCGATGCTGGAACAACCGCTTCCCGCACAGGACGATGCGGCGCTGGAGAATTTTATTCATCCGTTACCCATTTGCGCTGATGAAAGTTGTCATACCCGTAGCAATCTGAAGGCGCTGAAAGGGCGCTATGAGATGGTTAATATCAAACTCGATAAAACGGGGGGGCTGACCGAAGCCCTGGCATTGGCGACCGAAGCGCGTGCACAAGGTTTTAGTCTGATGCTGGGCTGCATGTTGTGTACCTCTCGTGCTATTAGCGCCGCTTTACCGCTGGTGCCGCAGGTCAGTTTTGCCGATCTTGATGGACCGACCTGGCTGGCGGTGGATGTGGAGCCGGCGCTACAGTTTACGACCGGCGAATTGCATCTTTAGGATGCCAGCGCAGTAAATTCGCCATTGCAAAGAGATACTTTTCACTGGCTTCATCGGAGGAGATGGGCGGAAACTCGGCGGTAATACAGTGCAGGTTCAGATCCGCACACCAACTGCCGAAGGAGCCGGGGGTTTCGTATCCGACGCTGGTCACCAGCGGCAATTCAAATGCCTGAGCCAGCCACTCACCTAATTCACTGTGTCGGGGATCTTCAATACAAGCCAGCGGATCGTGAAAAGAGACAATCCAGGCGGGGTGGATACGATGAATGAGCTGGCACAAAGCCTGAGTTTCAGGTTCGGAGCCGGGTTTATCGCCGGTCAGCAAGACCACGTCGCGCTCTTCGGCGGCACTGTTCCAGCGGTACACCGTTTCACCTTCCTTCCAGTTCGCCGCCGGAAAGTTTCTGTTTAGATCCACACCATTGGCATTAGCCCGCAGACCAAGCTGGCAACCGTCAGGATTCACACACAGCACGACATGATGGCGGCGCAGAGACGGTGTTAACGTGCGTAATGCGCAGGAGAGGGTGACGACGGAAGAATTTTCGTCGCCGTGGGTGCCAGCCAGGATTAAACCACTTTCGCTGCTGGCGGCAGAAGCCGGAAACCAGATCAACGGCGCACCTAATAATGAACGTCCGTAATGTTCGGTTCCTGGCGGAAAAGCGCCCCGTTCGGCGCGCGGGCGGGTCACGGTCATAATCGTCTCGAATATAAGAAGTATTACAGGCAGTGTTGTGCAAATTTTGCGGATTATCAAATCCTTTTCGACAACGATATGTTATCGATCCTTTATCACTTTTTTGCCGGAAGTTATTTGCATTTCTTCAAGGAGAAACAAATAATTACGCATCATTATTAACGCAGGTTTGAGGGTAACTTATGAAGCACTCTGTTTCAGTCACGTGTTGTGCGCTGTTGGTCAGCAGCATTTCCCTGTCGTATGCTGCAGAAGTTCCGAGCGGCACAGTACTGGCAGAGAAGCAGGAGCTGGTGCGCCACATTAAAGATGAGCCTGCGTCGTTAGATCCCGCCAAAGCAGTGGGCCTGCCGGAGATTCAGGTCATTCGCGATTTGTTTGAAGGTCTGGTGAATCAAAACGAGAAAGGGGAGATTGTCCCCGGCGTTGCGACTCAGTGGAAAAGTAATGACAATCGTATCTGGACTTTTACCCTGCGCGATAACGCAAAATGGGCGGATGGCACACCGGTAACGGCGCAAGATTTTGTCTATAGCTGGCAACGTCTGGTGGATCCCAAAACATTGTCGCCATTTGCATGGTTTGCCGCGCTGGCGGGAATCAACAACGCACAAGCGATTATTGATGGTAAAGCCACGCCTGACCAGCTTGGCGTCACCGCAGTTGATGCCCATACTTTGAAAATTCAGCTTGATAAACCATTGCCGTGGTTTGTGAATTTAACCGCTAACTTTGCCTTCTTCCCGGTGCAAAAAGCCAACGTAGAAAGTAGTAAAGAGTGGACGAAACCCGGAAATCTGATCGGCAATGGCGCTTATGTTCTTAAAGAGCGCGTAGTTAATGAAAAACTGGTCGTGGTGCCGAATACCCATTATTGGGATAACGCCAAAACGGTGCTGCAAAAAGTGACCTTCCTGCCAATTAATCAGGAATCCGCAGCCACTAAGCGTTATCTTGCAGGCGATATTGATATCACTGAATCCTTCCCGAAAAATATGTACCAGAAACTGTTGAGGGATATTCCTGGGCAGGTTTACACGCCGCCACAGTTGGGGACGTATTATTATGCATTTAACACGCAAAAAGGGCCGACGGCAGATCAACGAGTGCGTCTGGCATTAAGTATGACGATTGATCGCCGCCTGATGACGGAAAAAGTGCTGGGTACAGGTGAAAAACCAGCATGGCATTTCACGCCAGATGTTACTGCCGGATTTACGCCAGAACCTTCGCCGTTTGAACAAATGAGTCAGGAAGAACTGAATGCCCAGGCGAAAACATTGTTGAGCGCCGCCGGGTATGGTCCACAGAAGCCGTTAAAACTTACACTGTTATATAACACTTCGGAAAATCACCAGAAAATTGCCATCGCTGTGGCGTCGATGTGGAAAAAGAATCTTGGCGTAGATGTCAAACTGCAAAATCAGGAATGGAAAACCTATATCGACAGCCGTAATACCGGCAATTTTGATGTTATCCGCGCCTCGTGGGTTGGGGATTATAATGAACCATCAACCTTCCTGACGCTGTTAACGTCAACGCACTCAGGAAATATTTCCCGCTTTAACAATC
This sequence comes from Escherichia sp. TW14182, assembly GCF_000208525.1. NCBI lineage: Bacteria > Pseudomonadati > Pseudomonadota > Gammaproteobacteria > Enterobacterales > Enterobacteriaceae > Escherichia > Escherichia sp. TW14182. Next base: position 14,187 of record NZ_AEJZ01000053.1, on the reverse strand, counting down.
CGGCATACGACAAAGTGCTGACTCAGGCATCGACTGAAAACACCGTTAAAGCACGCAACGCCGATTACAACACGGCAGAGAAAATCCTCATGGAGCAAGCACCGATTGCGCCAATTTATCAATATACCAATGGACGGCTAATCAAGCCGTGGCTGAAAGGTTATCCCATTAATAACCCGGAAGATGTGGCTTATAGCCGGACTATGTATATTGTAAAACATTGATTATGTTCTCATCTGGCGCAAAAGTTGCGCCAGATTTTACAACCCCGATAAAATTTCTCTCTTTTTTAAATTTACCCTATAAAAGATTGCTCTCAAGATGAGACTGTGAAATTTCCAGTTTATATTAAGTACAAACTCTAATCATAAATTTTATTTGTCTGCTGTATTACATACTCCAAATATAAGCTGTGCTTTACTTTTTTTTACAACGTGAATGCATTTCATCACTTGTAAAACATCTTCATTTGAAAATAAACACACAGCTAAAAATGGGGTGGTAAAATGAAAAAAGCCTCTGCTATTCCGTTAGTTATCTCTCTATTCCTCTCTCATTATTCTTCTTTTAGTCTGGCCGCAGAGCCGCTTCCCGATGCCGCATCACTGGGACTGGAAAACTTAACTCATGATCTCTCACGACAGGAGTTATTTGTAAAAATCCTGGGATCAGATCTTTCCCGTGAAATGGAATATGACACGTTCGCAGTAAAAAAATACTTTAAATTTCCGACTGATGTCTCTTATGACTCGGTATTAAATCAACCGCGACCAAGTTCTTTATTTGGAGTGGATATCAGCCATCATAACGGTAAGAATTTTCCAATCGAACTGTTGGCAAAAAATAAGTCTGTGTTTCTGTATATGAAGTCCAGTCAAGGAACGCGTTATGTCGATCCCGAATTTTCCGGTTTCTGGCAACGGGCCGGGGATACGGAACGGGGGGTAAAATTACACCGTGGAGCATATCATTTTCTTTCCAGCGGCACTCCGGCAGACGACGCTGAAACATGGGGACGTAAGCAGGCGATGACGTTTGTTAAAATTATTAAAGCTAACGGGGGATTACGCGCAACGGATATGCCACCGGCGGTGGATGTGGAGTGGGATGTGGACTCATCAACGGGTAAGGATCTTTGGCAAAAGCGTAAACCTGCTGAAATTATAACGATGATCAAGGCGTTTACCGCACAGGTCGAAGCCGATTTAGGGCGTAAACCGGTTATCTACACTGCGCGAGCCTGGTGGAAAGATGCCGTTGGTGGGGAAAATAGTTTTGCCCAGGTTGCAGATCACAAACTGTGGCTGGCTGATTACTCTAATCAGGCTCAGGCCAGTGAAACCCCGCGTTCAATCAACCAGACAAAATGGGCGATCTGGCAGTTCACCGACGCAGCACAGCTTAATTTAGGATCGAGTAAGAAGTTTGATGCCAGTATTTATAAAGGTCCAATTGCTGAATTTTATACCACTTTGGGCGTGCAGGAATTTTAACTTATGAACAGACGATGGCTTACTTTATGTATATCAGTTCTGGGGCTATTCGTTGCCGGAATATCACAGGGAATATCAGATGCACGTGCAGATGATATTTGTAAAAATGGTGCAATGGTTCCTGATGAGTATTGTCGTTTTTTTATCCATTATGGGCCTGAGGCTCCTGGTAAACTGGATATCAGAATCAGTGATGCGTTAAAAATACCAGATCAGGATGCAGCGAAAACCCGCGCGATTGGGCTGATTATTTCAATTTCAAAATATCCACTGTTACATGCAGATATTCCAGCAGCTGCAGTAGACGGTCAAAGAATGGCTGATTTTCTTATTAATGGGCAAAAGTTTGATGAGGTTATTTTACTGAAAGATCAGGATGCGTCACTGGATAACATTAATTATTTTCTGAAAGAATATCTCCCTGCCAGAGGGATGATGTTTGATAAGAAAGCTCGCTTGTTAATTGCTTATTCAGGTCATGGGCGTTTTGGCACTCAAAATGGTAATTCTGATAAGGCACCGGCATTTGTTTTGAGTAATGCTACAGATATTGATGGTTCAAAAGGTATGTATGAAATGCCAGCTTTGAATGCTCAACTCAACATTCTGGCAAAGCGTTATTTCCATATTTTGACTTTAGTCAATGCTTGTTTTGGTTCAGGTCTTTTTGGCATGACAGATGGCGCAGGGAATTCAAACGCGTATAGTAAACCAGGTGCGTATGCGATAGCCGCTGGTGATGATAAAACAGAAGTTTATTCCCTGGAAAAAGATAAAGGCAGTGTATTTTTTGATACCCTTATAAAAGGAGTTGCTGATGGCATTGCCGACGAACGCTTCGGGAAATCGTATATGGTAAAAATTGATGGTAAAAAGGAATACTACGCGGGCATTACCCGAACATTAAGTTTGTTTATCTATGTGAACGACCAATATATAAAAATCAATGAAAAACTGGACGAGGAAGGGAAAGGAATACATCTTAGTGATGCCTGGATAGGAGCAACAGAAAACCCAGCCGGACCGGGTGGATTCTTCTTTATTAACGATCCTGCGGTCAGTCATCTGGATAAAAAAACACAATTATCAGCCGGGAATGCAGATGAATTTACGAATGTTGATAAGACCGCATATTCTATTAAAGAACCGCCTACTGCGCCAGATGAACCAAAGAACAAAGATATAATACCTATTGAAATTCCTTATGGCCCCGTAAGTGCAATTCCCAACCGACCTGATATCCGTATCTTCAAAACACCGGATATTTACCCGATCAGTGGCCATGATATCTCGTCTAACGATGGCGAAATCGACTGGAAATTGTTTCAGGAGAAATCACCTGCGCGTTTTGTCTACGTGAGAGTGGTTGGCTGGAGAGGGCCAGACTCGTCGTTTAAGGCTCACTGGAAGCAATTAGCAGATTCAAAATTTGATCGCGGAGGCTATTTTAAATTTGATTTTTGCCGCACTCCTGAGGCGCAACTGGAAACAGCAAAAAGCCTGCTGCCTGAAGACCCGAAAATGTTGCCTCCCGGTATTTTACTGGTGAATCCAGAAGGTGAAGATACAACCCAACTGGCTTGTTTTAAAAAATCGGGAATGGTGAATGCACGGAATGATATTTTACGTTTTGCTGCCCTGATATATAAAAATTACCATAAAATACCAATATTTTATGGCAATCATAATAATTTGTCCCATTTCATGGACAGTCGGTTCGACCAGTATATGGTGTGGATGGGGTATTGGGGACAAGCTGGTGTGAAGCTTGAGGGGCGTAATCCCTGGACACTTTGGCAATATTCAGGAAACGAAAAGGTGCCGGGCATTGGTCACAGCACAGAGTCAGAAGTATTCTTTGGTACTGAAGAACAGTATGCCCAGTTTAAAGCGGGTGAGAATAATGTCGCTCTGGCTGCGGTAAATTGAGGAAATAAATAAAACCGGATGTCGAATATTATTATCGTCATCCGGTTTTGTTGAGTTTTATTTAAGCTGTTCGGGAGGTGTAATATTATCCATATACAGCGTCTGGCTGGGGAACGCAAAATCCGCGCCGTGCGACTGCACAATATCGATAATCTTCAAATAAACATCCTGCTGGGCGGCCAGCCATTCGGCCCAGACCGTGGTCTTAGTAAAGCAATAGACCATAATATTTAATGACGAATCGGCAAACTGGTTGAAATAAACCAGTAAGGTTTGTCGCTGGTCGATAGCAGGGTGATTTTTCAGCATCTCACGTACGGCTTCGACAATAGCCCCAACTTTTGCGGCATCTTCATAACGTAAACCAATAGTAGTGGTAATACGCCGGTTGGTCATTCGCCCCGGGTTTTCTACGCTAATGGACGAAAAAAGCGAGTTTGGTACGTACAGTGGGCGATTATCAAAGGTGGTGATTTTTGTAATACGCCAGCCAATTTCTGCTACTGTGCCTTCGATATTCCTGTCCGGTGAACGGATCCAGTCGCCAATACTAAAGGGGCGATCGAAATAGAGCATAATCCCGGAAAAGAAGTTACTCAGAATATCTTTACCGGCCATACCGACAGCCAGACCACCAATACCACCAAAGGTCAACAAACCGGAAAGGCTCATGCCGAAATGTTCGCCATAAAGCAGAACAATCACCACGATAATGCTGATTTTGATGATGCGCGACATAATCCGCGCACTGGTGATATCTCGACCTTTTTTTATCTGTTGCCTTTCAAACTGATTAATCAGGAGAAATAACTTAACCGTCAGAATAAGCGCAATCAGTGACGTACAGATAAAATCGATAACGCCTGGGGTGATAAATTTGAGTTTGTAATTTTCAATAACATAATTAATGATGCTACCGACAGCACTGATAATTATGGTGTAGATCAAAAATTGAACCGCATGGAATAAGAATCCTTTTCTTTTACGATTTCCACGACGAAACCAAAAGCTCATCAGAATCAATGCTGCGCAGCTACCGAAAATAATGACCAGATTAAGCGCATTATTTGTAAACAGTTCAGCGATCATTGTTTTATCAGGCTCCTCCAGATAATTGATGTCATGCCGGAAACCCCTGGCGGGGGTATTTTATCGCGATAATTCATTCATATCATCAATAGACAGGGAAGGAAGTAGCAACATTAGCGAATTTATCAATGGGTTGATGATTTGAACGACAACAATCTCGTGCTTTCGGGGCAGACAACGAGGAAATGTCATGATATTGTTACACACAAGTAACAAAGGGTTTATCTGCATAAGGATTACATCATGATCATGGCGAAGCTGAAGTCAGCAAAGGGGAAGAAGTTTCTCTTTGGTCTGTTGGCGGTTTTCATTATTGCGGCGTCAGTTGTGACTCGCGCGACTATCGGCGGTGTTATCGAACAATATAATATTCCGCTTTCTGACTGGACGACATCAATGTATGTGATTCAGTCATCGATGATTCTTGTTTATAGTCTGGTCTTTACTGTATTGCTGGCAATCCCGCTGGGAATTTATTTCCTCGGTGGTGATGAGAAGTAAATAAAAGAAAGGCCCGAGATATCGGGCCTTGCAATTAATTGATAAACAATTAATCGTCTTCTTCGTCATCCAGTTCTACAGGCGTCTGGTACTGGTCAGGTTTAATCACCAGCAAATCGCAGCGGAGATGATCAATCACCTGTTCAGCCGTATTACCAAGGAATGCCGCAGAGATACCGGTGCGTCCCACAGTGCCAAGAACGACAATCCCTGCCTGCAAATGTTCGGCCAGATCTGGAATCACTTCTTCTGGCAGACCTTTTTCAACGTGCGTCATGTTTTCATTAATGCCGAATTTCTGCCGCAGGGCTTTCATCGCCAGCAAATGTTGTCCACGAATGGCATCGTTATAAACGCTTGGATCAAATTCCGGCAGTTCAATGGCAATATTGATAGGTGTTACGGGGTAGGCGCCAACCAGATGGACTTCGGTGTGATTTACCTGTTCAGCCAGCTCGATCGTTTCTTTCACCAGTTTTTCATTGAGCGCATTATGATATGGCTCTTCACTGGCGAGGTTCACCGCCACCAGCGCCTTACCACCTTCAGGCCACGGTTGGTCTTTCACCATCCACACCGGGCTTGGGCATTTGCGTAACAGGTGCCAGTCGGTAGGGGTGAAAATAACCGCTTCCAGACGGTCATGTTGGTGCGCCATTTTTAGCACCAGATCGTGCCCACTGCTAACCACTTCCTGAATGATGGCTTCGAAAGGACGGTTATGCCATACCACTTTAATTTCAATCGGGACGCCAGCGTTGAGATAATACTTTGCCTGCTCATGGATCCAGGCAGTACGCTGGCTGATGACGCCCTGACGCATCGCGGTACGTTCGTCCGGGGAGAGCAGGGTGGTCATTTCGTATGAGAAGTCATAAATCGGCAAAAAGGCTTTAATTTTGCCACCAATCCGTTGATGTAAATAAACAGCTCGCCGTAATGCCGGTTGATCGTCCTGGTTAGGATCGATAACAACGAGCATGTTCTGATACATAGCCATACAGGGTCTCCTTACAACAACTGTCAACGCAGTTTGTAATTAAAAGATTAACCCATATCTGGTGAATGAAACAGTGATGAACCTTCTGCCAGATCAATAAATCAGAAAAATTTAATGATATGACAGAAGGATAGTTGATTATGCGGAAAAATCAGGCAACGTTGCGCGTATGACCAGCAAGCTGAGCCAGCGCATCGTTATTTTCGATGGTGATGTATTTACCTTTGACCGCCAACATGCCGCTTTTCTGGAAACGACCCAGCAGACGACTGATGGTTTCTACCGTCAGGCCAAGATAGTTACCGATATCGCCACGAGTCATCGTCAGGCGGAATTCACGAGGGGAGAAGCCGCGTTGGGCAAAACGACGGGACAGGTTGTAGATAAAAGCAGCCAGGCGTTCTTCTGCATTTTTCTTCGACAACAGCAGGATCATGTCCTGATCGCCTTTGATTTCACCGCTCATCAGACGCATCATCTGCTGACGCAGATTCGGCATTTTACCAGACAGATCGTCCAGGGTTTCGAACGGGATTTCACATACCATTGAGGTTTCCAGTGCCTGGGCGAAACTCGGGTGATGACCGCTACCAATAGCGTCAAAACCTACCAGATCGCCTGCTAAATGGAAGCCAGTGATTTGCTCGTCGCCTTGCTCTGTGATGGTATAACTTTTAATCGTACCGGAGCGGATGGCATAAAGCGATTTAAGTTCATCACCAGCCTTAAACAGCGTCTGGCCTTTCTGAATAGGCTTCTTTCGCTCGATGATATTATCAAGCTGATCAAGCTCATGTTCGTTGAGTGTGAACGGGATGCAAAGCTGACTGATGCTGCAATCCTGGCAATGGATAGCACAACCGCCAGACTGAATGCGCCGTATAATTCGCTTTTCCGGGATCATAGGTCTGCTCAAGCCGTAATTGATATTTGTCAATTTTAACATCTTTTTAGGGAGCAAGTAAGTCTAAGCAAACCTTAACAGCGGAGAATTCCGATAATAGATGTAAATTTATGTCTATCCCTTTGAAAAGCTTTAAATTGTTAAGGGTAACTTTACATAAAACTGTGAAAAAATCGGCACAAATTGTTTAAGGTTTACAGTAGCAGATAGCCTTCATGGCGCAATAACCACTCTTTTCGCTGCACTCCGCCTGCATATCCTGTCATCGTGCCGTTTCGTCCAATAACCCGGTGGCAAGGGACGACGATGCTGATCGGATTAGAGCCATTTGCTGCGCCAACGGCACGCGCTGCACCTGGTCGACCCAGATATTCAGCCAGTTGACCGTAATGCATTACCTGCCCGCAGGGGATAGTGCGCAGTGCCTTCCAGACTTCGCGCTGAAATGGCGTGCCTCCCGTGGCGGTAGGAAGCGTATCAATAATGCTAAGATTCCCGGCGAAATAGTCACGAAGCTTGTCGCTTAAACCACCTGGGTTGGTGGCAGAAATGCGCTTATAACCTTCTTTGCGATAATGGATGTCCAGCAGCTGCACCATGCGTTCGCTGTACTCTTCCCATTCAACCGCCCGCAGACGAAATTGTTCATCGCAGATCACCCACAGCGGTCCCAGTGGCGTGGCAATTTTTTCTTCAAGTAATCTCAGCATCCGTTCTCTCTTAAGACTTAAGACAAACGTGGGTAAATCCCCGAACCAATAGGCAGACCGATAAGATACCACGCCAGCAACATTAGCAGCCATACCACCAAAAAGATTAAGACTAACAAAGAGTAAGTAGCTGGTTTCGCGTCTGGTTTGTCGCAGTCTGGTAGCATAAAGCGATTTTTTGATTTTTCAGCCTGAAGAAATGAGGGCAATCCTTCACATGGATCGAGGCTGGAATAATTCCAGTCAGCGAAATTTTACCGAAGGCGACCTGTTATTTGATTCAGCAGCGTGATAGCCGCCAGGCACCACTGATCTCGTCATTCATCACCCAATCCCGGCGAGAATGTGGTTATTTACAGAGCTAAAAATGAATAAAAAAATAGAGCCTGTCGACATCCGCCAGACTCTACAGTACACACAGCAGTGCATCCGCGTCTTAAATCCGGCCTGGGTTCCTGGTGACCGGTGACAGTGTTATAACGGTTTTGCCCATCCGTTGCCAATTTTCTTCAGTGACAGATTTCACGAAAATATAAGTTAAATCATTCGTCTCGTGATTGCATAATCATGCATCGCTAATCGACTGGTAAATTTACCGGGCGAGTAACCCGTTCGACGCTTAAACATATTGCCGAACGATTCGGCTGAGGCATAGCCCAGACGATGGGCAATTTTGGCCAACGAATATCCATCATCAAGAAGCGTTACTGCAGAAATAACGTGCATTTGCTGAACCCAGTGGCGAAATGTTAATCCCGTTTCTTTAACAAATAAGCGCATGAGTGTACGGCTACTGACGTTAATTTTATCCGCCAGATTATCCAGTGTTGGCAGATACCCTTGGTTGTTTAGCAAATTCTCACAAAGCTGCTGTAGCCGCTCATCATTTGGCCAGGGGAGTTCAAGTGACATTTTCACCCCCATTTTTATTTCCTGAAGTATCAGTGTCTCGAGGGCTGAAAAACGTAACTGTTGTTTATCTGTGGTATTTTGCGACGGTGGAAGTTGGTTAATTGCAATTAGTAATTCCCTTAACAGGGGTGAAATACCGGTCATGAAGCAAACTTTTCCCAGCGTTTCACTTTCCGCTTCTGAAACCAGTACGGTTTTTAAAAGTACGTTGCCCGTCGCAACAAACTTATGCGGCATTTGTGGAGGCAGCCAAAGCGCGCTGCTGGCATGGACTAGCCAGACGCTTTCTCCAGCCCATACACGAACGACGCCTTCAGCCGGGTAAAGCAACTGGGCATAGAGATGTTTATGCCAGGGAACTGTGCCTCCATTCAGATGTTCCGAATCCAGTCCGATAATGTGATGCCCTGGTGATGCTTTGGGTTGCAGTGTGATTGTCATTTACAGTAGGTATTTTGTCATAAATCATCAAATAAGCCATGTTAAATTTTAAATATGACGTATGCAAGTTTCCGGATATATACGGTGTAAAGAGTGATGATAATTTCTAAAAAACAGCTTATTGGGGTGGTTGCGATCGGTATTCTTTTGGCTGGCGTTGTCTTTTTTATCTGGTGGGTAAGCAAAGGAAGATTTATACAGACGACGGATGATGCTTACATTGGCGGTAATATCACCACGGTGGCAAGTAAAGTTTCTGGTTATATTTCTGCTATAGAGGTGCTCGATAATCAGAGCGTAAAAAAAGGCGATATTATCCTGCGTCTCGATGATCGGGATTATCGTGCAAATGTCGCCAGGCTTGAGGCAAAAATAAAAAGTAGCAAAGCCAATCTCGAAAGCATTCAAGCCACTATTGCGATGCAGCAGTCGATAATTCAAAGTGCCAGTGAAACATGGCAGGCAGTAAAACATGAGGCGCAAAAGCGCCTGCGAGATACTGAACGTTATGAAAAACTCGCACAATCAGCGGCAATATCGCAACAAATTATTGATAACGCCAGGTTTGACTACCAGCAGGCCGCAGCAAAGGAGCGCAAAGCCGCGAACGATTTCCTGGTGGAGAAGCAACGGCTGGCGGTTTTATCTGCTCAGGAAGAAAATGCACGTGCGAGTATCGAAGAAGTTCAGGCCGCTCTGACTCAGGCACTACTGGATCTGGAATATACCCTTGTTCGTGCGCCGATTGATGGCATTGTTGCAAACCGCAGCGCCCATACAGGCAGTTGGGTGGAGGGCGGCACATCGTTAGTTTCACTGGTACCAGTCAGTGAGTTGTGGGTTGATGCAAATTTTAAAGAAAACCAAATAGCGGGAATGAAGCCTGGAATGAAGGCTGAGATCCGCGCAGATGTGCTCAAAGGGAAAGTGTTCAAGGGCTATGTTGAGAGTCTCGCCCCAGCGACAGGTGCCAGTTTCAGTTTGATCCCGATAGAAAATGCCACCGGAAATTTTACCAAAATTGTCCAGCGTGTTCCGGTACGGATTGCCTTTGACAGGCCAACAGAATTAAAGCAACTCCTTCGTCCGGGGCTGTCAGTCACTGTTAGTATTGATGAAAAATGATGATGGGGATGGCTATGCGTAAACATATTGCCTTCGCCAGTATGTGTATTGGGTTATTTATTGCTCAGCTTGATATTCAAATTGTTTCGTCATCCCTAAATGAAATAGGTGGTGGTCTGTCCGCAGGTAAAGACGAAATGGCCTGGCTTCAGACCAGCTATTTAATTGCTGAGATTATTATTATTCCGCTCTCTGGGTGGTTGTCACGGGTATTTTCCACTCGTTGGCTTTTTACGCTATCTGCGGGAATATTTACTTTAATGAGTATCGCTTGTGGTCTTGCATGGAATATTCAGAGCATGATTTTGTTTCGTGCTTTACAGGGAGCTGCTGGCGCATCCATGATCCCTTTAGTTTTCACGACGGCATTTATTTATTACCAGGGCAAAGAGTTGGGGTTGGCTGCTGCGGTAGTCAGTGCGCTGGCCTCATTGTCACCGACGCTAGGGCCAACTCTGGGGGGCTGGATCACTGATAACCTCGACTGGCGATGGCTATTTTATATCAATATATTACCGGGCATATATTTAGTTTTGAGTATTCCTTTTCTGGTTAATTTTGATAAACCTGATCTCTCTTTACTGAAAGTTGCTGATTATCCTGGTATTATCCTGTTGGCTCTGACACTAGGATGTCTGGAATATACCCTTGAAGAAGGAGCGCGCTGGGGATGGTTGAATGACAATACTATTTTGCTGACATCAGTTCTGGCATTGGTGAGTTTTACTTTATTTGCTGCGCGTACACTTACAATATCCAATCCGATCATGGATCTTCATGCTTTTAAGGATAAAAATTTTACGCTGGGATGTTTTTTTTCTTTTTCTGGAGGAGTTGGGATATTCTCTACTGTATATTTAATACCTGTATTTTTGGGGCGGGTTCGCGGATTAAATGCCGAAGAGATAGGTTTTGCCGTTTGCACAACAGGTATCTTCCAGTTACTTTCTGTTCCCTTTTACTTCTGGTTAACTAAAAAAATAAATCTGCGATGGCTGTTGATGGCGGGGCTGGGGGGATTTGTGTTTTCAATGTATCTTTTTACCCCTATAACCCACGAATGGGGATGGCAGGAGTTACTGTTTCCACAGGCCATCAGAGGGATTTCGCAGCAGTTTGCGATGGCTCCCATCGTAACATTAACGCTGGGAAGAATTCCCAAAGAACGGCTGAAGTTAGCCTCAGGTGTATTTAATTTAACACGTAATCTTGGGGGCGCGATTGGTATTGCCCTGTGTGGCACTATTCTCAATAACCGAACTAATTTTCATTTTTTGAGAATGGGTGAAAAAATGGTTTCTGTTCCCCATACGGTGAATGACTTCATTTCCAGAAGTGCTTTATTTTTTAATCGCAGTGGAAGTGACCAGACATCGGAAATACTGGCTTCAACCAAATTGTTGAGTCAATTGATGTTGCGGGAGGCACAAACTATGGCATTTTCGGATACCTTTCTGCTAATCAGTGGCCTGTTACTCATCGCATTTATGTTGACTCCTGCGATGAACAAATCACCCTGATCGGATGCCTGTGCTGAATTAAACCCGGTCTAAACTGTTCGATACTGTCACCAGGCTAGTATAAAATGCCCCGCCAGTGCAGACACCAGCAGGTATGGAGCAAAGTATTGTTTCAATCTGTGAAGTGAACGATGCCGCAAATATCAGATGTGTGAAGGTGCATAGGAGGTTACATGAACCTTGACGACAAATCGCTGTTTCTTGACGCCATGGAAGATGTCCAGCCACTGAAGCGCGCTACAGATGTCCACTGGCATCCAACGCGTAACCAACGTGCGCCGCAGCGTATCGACACGCTGCAACTTGATAATTTCCTTACTACTGGATTTCTCGACATCATCCCGCGAAGCCAGCCGCTGGAGTTTCGGCGAGAAGGGCTGCAACATGGGGTGCTGGATAAGTTACGCAGCGGTAAATATCCGCAGCAGGCCAGCCTGAATCTTCTACGTCAGCCGGTGGAAGAGTGCCGCAAAATGGTGTTCATTTTTATTCAACAGGCATTGGCGGATGGTTTACGTAACGTGCTGATTATTCATGGCAAAGGGCGGGACGATAAATCGCACGCCAACATTGTTCGCAGCTATGTGGCGCGCTGGCTGACTGAATTTGATGATGTCCAGGCATATTGTACCGCGCTACCGCATCATGGCGGCAGCGGGGCGTGTTACGTCGCACTCCGTAAAACGGCGCAGGCGAAGCAGGAAAACTGGGAGCGCCACGCTAAACGCAGCCGTTGATCACGGGACGCTTCCGTGGCTTATGCTGCCAGCACGCGGTTGCGTCCATCATTTTTTGCCCGATACAACGCATCATCGACCCGTTTAAACAGTTCATCGATACTTTCATTTCCTTCGTGATGCGCCACGCCAATACTGACGGTGAAGCGCGGCAAGCCCGAAATGCTCACTTTTGCCACGCTCAAGCGGATCGTTTCAGCCAAGGAAAGTGCAGTATCCAGAGGGGTTCTGGGCAATAATAAGACGAACTCTTCACCACCCCAGCGAAACACCAAATCGCCTTTGCGGGCGCTGCTTTCGAGTGTACGGGCAAGCGTGCATAACACTTCATCCCCTTTCTGATGACCGTATAAGTCATTGATATGTTTAAAACGATCGGTGTCGATGAGCAACAAACTGTAGTCCTGAGCGATTGCCAGGTGCTGCATCTGTCCTGGGTCAGTTATGTGGTAAAACTGTCGACGGTTAAGTAACCCCGTTAGCGCATCATGGTGGGCAGCATGTTCCAGCTGTTCCTCCAGCCGTTTTTGCTCAGTAATATCATGTACGATACATAACATTAACCTGTCACCGTAAATCTCAATTGGCCCAGCATAAGTTTGTACGTGTCGAACGGAACCATCTGCCAGTTTATGGACAAAATTGAGGGGTTTATGCCCGCCGGGCAAACGTGAAATTTCATGCATGACAGGCATAACGCGACGCCCAAGCATATTAATTTCCCAGGTGTGTTTCTGACACATTGTTTCATGGTTATAGCCATAGAAATTAAGCGCGGCCAGATTAGCATCGACGATTTGGCCATCACGCGAGGGATCTATCAACAACATTGGCGCGGAGTTAGTCAGAAAAAAACGAGCATAAAACCCTTGTTTTTTACGTTGATAATTCGCTGAACGGCTGGCCTTTAAACCCAGAGTTGCGGGTGTTTCCATTCCTTCAAATATAATGACTTTTCCAGTGTCACTAATCTCGTTGAGGGTCAACCGACAGCTTAATGCTGTATCTTCACCATTACGCTGGACAGTGAGGATTTCTACAATATCAAGCTGGTTATGCAGGTCTGTCAGGTATTTTGGCAGTTCGTTTTGCGAGGAGATGGAATAGAGCCCGGTACGTAGCTGACTAAAAGTGCGTTCTTGCATCAACAGTCGCGCAGCACTATTGGCATAAATTAATTTTTCCTCGAAAGGGGAAACGATCCAGACAGGACTTGTTAATAAGTCCAGAGTATTGAAGTTGTGCGTAGTCATTGAAATCCCGTTATTTTTATCAATCTTTTGTTACTACCTGATCGCAAAAATGCCACGACAAATGATCAGATAATTCTGATAATGATAGACGCTATTTAACGCTTTACACGTTTTCAAATCAGGAAAAGTATTTTGCTTTCTGTATTTAATTTTGACAGGATTTTATTAATCATTTCAGGGTAATGGGGTGATGAGATTTTGCGTAACATGACCAGAAGACTAGACTACAAAATAATCCGTTGATGATGGAGGCAACTGTGGAAGTGATTAAGGGAGCGGACGTAAATGTCCCGGATGCAGTATTTGCCTGGATTCTGGATGGCAAAGGTGGCGTTAAACCGCTGGAAAATACAGATGAGATAGATGAAGCGCATCCTTGCTGGCTCCACCTCAATTATGTGCACCATGACAGCGCCCAGTGGCTGGCGACGACACCACTGCTGCCAAATAATGTGCGCGATGCGCTGGCGGGAGAAAGTACACGGCCCAGAGTCAGTCGTCTTGGCGAAGGGACGCTGATTACTTTGCGCTGCATTAATGGCAGTACTGATGAACGTCCCGACCAGTTGGTGG
>NZ_AEJZ01000054.1:0-9269 GCF_000208525.1 Escherichia sp. TW14182 | reverse complement strand
CCGTCTGAAAAAGAACAACAGCGATTTGCACGATTTATTAGTAGATTATTATGTAGTCGGTATGACATTCATGTCACTGGCAGGTAAGCATTGCTGCTCTGATGGTTATATCGGGAAAAGGTTACAGAAGGCTGAGGGTATAATTGAAGGGATGTTAATGGCATTAGATATCCGGTTAGAGATGGATATCGTTGTTGATAACTCTAATTAATATGCCAATTGTTTACTAAAAGTTATTAAAAATGGGGCGTTGCAACGCCCCCAAAAATAAAGGGTAATATATAACAGAAGGTTTATATAGTTAGAAGCAAGGTTGTGCTCCTAAAGGAAGTGGCTTGAGGGAGCCACTTATATGTTGGGGAGGCAAAGCCTCCCGCAACATATCTTTTTCGTAATCAGATTAGAACTGGTAAACCAGACCTACAGCAACGATGTCATCAGTGCTTACACCGAGTGCTTTAGTGAAGTCATTTTTGTCAAGCAGGTTGATTTTGTAATCAACGAAAGTAGACATATTTTTGTTGAAGTAATAGGTTGCACCTACATCAACATATTTGACTAAGTCCTGATCGCCCCATACTCCAAGATCCTTACCTTTAGATTGCAGGTAAGCAACGGACGGACGCAGACCGAAATCGAACTGATATTGTGCAACAGCTTCGAAGTTTTGAGCTTTATTAGCAACGAAGTGATCAGCAAATACAGTCATATTCTGGGTTTCAGAATAGGTAGTGGCCAGGTAAATGTTGTTAGCGTCATATTTCAGACCTGCGGCCCAAACTTCTGCATTTTTACCGGAAGCAAATACTTCAGGAAGAACTTTCCCTGCATTAACTTGAGTGTCGGTACGATCAGATTTCGCATAAGTTGCACCGATACCGAATCCTTCGTATTCATAGGTAGCAGAGAAACCGAAGCCATCACCGTTACCTTCGGTGTAGTTATCGAAATCGCTACGATCGTTTTTGCCTTGGTACTGAGCAGCAAAGTTCAGACCATCAACCAGACCAAAGAAGTCGTTGTTACGATAGGTTGCAACACCAGTGGTACGACCAGTCATGAACACATCTGTTTGGGTCCAGGTATCGCCACCGAATTCTGGCAGAACGTCAGTCCACGCACCGATGTCGTATGCTACACCGTAGTTACGGCCGTAATCGATTGAGCCGTAGTCACCGAATTTCAGGCCTGCAAATGCAAGACGGGTTTTGTCTTTGGAGGAACCTTGAGATTCAGCGCGGTTGCCTTTGAATTCATATTCCCACTGACCGAAACCAGTCAGCTGATCGTTGATTTGGGTTTCGCCTTTGAAGCCCAGACGAACATAAGTAGTATCACCATCATCTGCATCGTTAGAGGAAAAGTAGTGCTTGGCATTAACTTTCCCGTACAGATCCAGCTTGTTACTGTCTTTATTATAAATTTCAGCTGCCTGAGCAGACATCGCCATCAGTACTGATGCAGCTACAGCAGAAATTGCCACTGTTAATTTTTTCATCGTGAGCCCTTTTTTTTGAACTATTATTAAAAAATGATGTCACTGCGAGATAAATATTCATCTAATCAATGTGATTATTTCAAGATGTAAGTTTTAGTTTCTCATTTAATTTGTGAAGTAGATCTCTATTTTTATCTGAACTTTTTCTATCAAAACCTATTCATGGCTCTTATTTGAACAAAAATAAACCTATTAGCTAATTTATATTAATGGCTGTTATTTATGGGCGTTCTATAATTTGACGGTTTAATTTAAATCAACTAAAAATAACGCCGGAAATTATTTATTGGTTATTTGTTGAGGTTTTCTTATGTATTTGTGGTGGTGTTTTGAACACTCGGTAGCATTCTCATAAATATCATTCAGTGGTTTACGTACGTAAAAAATTGGTTATGCTGTTAAGAGTGGTTACTTCGTCACACAGCTTAAACCCGCCGTCGAGCTGGTTTTTCCATTTTTTGAGTCTCGATATTAGCTGATAACTCAATACCTAAGTTATTCACTGACTCCGAGTCTGTTACGTTTCTGCTTTTTTGCGATACGTTGTATTCCCTCAATTTACACCCGCTTTGTCTGCGAGGTGGGGTTATGAAATCCATGGATAAGTTAACAACGGGTGTCGCCTATGGCACCTCAGCAGGTAGTGCCGGTTACTGGTTTTTACAGCTGCTCGATAAAGTCACGCCCTCACAGTGGGCAGCAATAGGTGTGCTGGGTAGCTTGGTATTTGGCCTGCTGACGTACCTGACAAACCTTTATTTCAAGATTAAAGAAGATAAGCGTAAGGCTGCACGGGGAGAGTAATTCAATGACTCAAAACTATGAACTGGTTGTGAAAGGAACCCGCAATTACGAGGATAAAGTTGCGGTAACTGTAGCATTACAGGAGAAAGAACGCTTAGACGGTGAAATTTTTGACCTGGACATCTCGATAGACCGTGTTGCAGGTGCCGCACTGGAGTTTTATGAGGCAGCAGCCAGGAGGTGCATCAGACAGGTCTTCCTGGATGTCGCTGCCGGGTTATGTGAAGGCGATGAGCAGTCGCCGGAAAAGCGCCCCGTAATTTTAGAGGCGCAGAATGTATGGATAACCTACAAAGGAAAGCTGCCGGGAAGAATTACTGGTTCCCTGAAGATTCCGCCGAAATGGTAGTTTTGTCAGCATAATTTTCTTCCAGCAATGCCGCCAGCCACTTGAAAGAATTTTGTTGTTCCTGGGACCATTTGGGGTTGCGTGATTCAAAATGAATGGATGCCAGCGTTGGCAGCATTTGCTCCCTGGGAATTGATAAGGCCAGATGTGAAAATGCAACAGTGAGGGCATTTACATCATCCCGAAGCCTGGAAATGCAGTCGAGCAACTCCTGTAGAGAAATGGTGTTATTGTCCATAAATAATCCTCTTGATTGTCTTTACCTTTTCCCCGCCTGATTCAACAGGCCGGGACAGATAAACATATCCAGGGTTCAGAAACCGATAAATCCTGATAAATATCCATGAACGCAAAAATCAAATACGGCCTGTCAGCTGCAGTTCTGGCGCTGATTGGAGCAGGCGCATCTGCTCCTCAGATACTTGACCAGTTTCTGGATGAAAAAGAGGGTAACCACACTACGGCATACCGCGATGGTTCCGGCATATGGACCATCTGTCGTGGTGCCACGATGGTGGATGGTAAACCTGTTATTCCGGGCATGAAACTGACGAAGGAAAAATGTGCTCAGGTTAATGCCATTGAACGCGATAAGGCGCTGGCATGGGTGGAGCGCAATATTAAAGTGCCGCTGACCGAACCCCAGAAAGCGGGTATCGCGTCATTTTGTCCCTATAACATTGGCCCCGGTAAGTGTTTCCCGTCGACGTTTTATAAGCGGCTGAATGCCGGTAATCGTAAGGGTGCATGCGAGGCGATTCGCTGGTGGATAAAAGATGGTGGGCGCGATTGCCGCATACGTTCAAATAACTGCTATGGACAGGTTATTCGTCGTGACCAGGAAAGCGCATTAGCCTGTTGGGGGATAGATCAGTGAGCAGAGTCGCCGCGATTATTTATGCTCTGGTTATCTGCATCATCGTCTGCCTGTCGTGGGCGGTCAATCATTACCGTGATAACGCCATCGCCTACAAAGAACAGCGTGATAAAAAAGTCAGTGAGCTGAAGCAGGCGACCGCCACCATTACTGACATGCAGCAACGCCAGCGTGCTGCTGATGTACTCGATGCTAAATACACGAAGGAGTTGGCTGATGCGAAAGCTGAAAATGATGCTCTTCGGCGCAAGCTTGATAATGGTGGTCGGGTGTTCGTCAAAGGAAAATGCCCTGTGCCATCCTCAGCCGAAACCTCCAGCGCCTCCGGCATGGGCAATGATGCCACCGTCGAACTCTCTCCAGTTGCTGGACGAAACGTTCTCGGTATCCGGGACGGAATTATCCGCGACCAAACAGCACTGAGAACGCTTCAGGAATACATCAGGACGCAATGCCTTCGATGATAGCGATAATTTTACTCATCATCCTTCACATCTGGCTCTGTAGACAGGATGGTGATCACTTCTGGAGTGAATCCAGATTAAACATCTCATTGCTGATGCTTGATATTGAGCATCTTGCGCGCGGTAAGGGGCTGCGTTGAGATAAGAGCCAGTCATTACAAATACCAGGATTTAGCCTCGCATTCGCGGGGCTTTTTATTGCCATTACAAAAGCCACTTCCTACAGAGTGGCTTTGATAATGGTTTATACCCTACACGGGATAACTTAACTGATATCCCTTTTAAAGGATAAAGGTATTCAAGCCTGACACATCATGCGCTGTATCGTCGCCGTATTCCCGTATTAACAGAGACCGTAGCCCGACGGGGAACTCCTTCTGCGCGAGTGTGCGGGAATAATCAAAAACGATGCACACCGGGGTTACCGGGTACACATATTTCATCATGCCAGCGAGTCCGGTTCTGGCACGGAAGAAACCGGACGTTATGATTTAGTGCGGAAATATTTGTGTAGTGTTCTGAATGTTCTCAGTAAAGAGTAATGAATTATCAAAGGTATAGTAATACCTTTTGTTTTCGTGGATATTTGTAATCCATCTGAAAACCCCTGCTGTAGCAAGATTTTTCCTGTATTCGTAAAATGATAACTCTCCTGATTTGAATCCTTTTAAGGTGGCTTCTATAAGGCATTTATTTTTTGAAAATCTTACATTTACAACCTTACCCTGTCCTTTTATTAAAACCGTATTATCGTTTTCAAGAACAAGATGAATATTCTCTGTAGCTAAATAGTAAATGTAATGTGAGACATTGTGACGTTTTAGTTCAGAATAAAACCAGTGATAGTTTAAATTATTTCGCACTTTATCGAATATTTGTTTAAAAATGGCAACCTGAGCCATTGTAGTACCTTCCATGTGATATGAGGGGCGTAGTCTGCACGATTATCTAAATTGCTTCAATCTGGTCTGATCTGTTTTCTGAGCAATTCAGTAATGTCACTCTTTTCTTTGTTTGCTTCAGGAGAAACTCTTTTTTCTGAGCACAGTCTCCGGCGGCAGGCTTCAATGACCCAGGCTGAGAAATTCCCGGACCCTTTTTGATCAAGAGCGATGTTAATTTGTTCAATCATTTGGTTAGGAAAGCGGATGTTGCGGATTGTTGTTCTGCGGGTTCTGTTCTTCGTTGACATGAGGTTGTCCCGTATTTAGTGTCGCTGATTTGTATTGTCTGAAGTTGTTTTTACGTTAAGTTGATGCAGATCAATTAATATGATACCTGCGTCATAATTGATTATTTGACGTGGTTTGATGGCGTAGATGCACGTTGTGACATGCAGATGATAATTATTATCATTTTGCGGGTCCTTTCCGGCGATCCGACAGGTTACGGGGCGGCGACCTCGCGGGTTTTCGCTATTTATGAAAAATTTCCGGTTTAAGGCGTTTCCGTTCTTCTTCGTCATAACTTAATGTTTTTATTTAAAATACCCTCTGAAAAGAAAGGAAACGACAGGTGCTGAAAGCGAGCTTTTTGGCCTCTGTCGTTTCCTTTCTCTGTTTTTGTCCGTGGAATGAACAATGGAAGTCAACAAAAAGCAGCTGGCTGACATTTTCGGTGCGAGTATCCGTACCATTCAGAACTGGCAGGAACAGGGAATGCCCGTTCTGCGAGGCGGTGGCAAGGGTAATGAGGTGCTTTATGACTCTGCCGCCGTCATAAAATGGTATGCCAAAAGGGATGCTGAAATTGAGAACGAAAAGCTGCGCCGGGAGGTTGAAGAACTGCGGCAGGCCAGCGAGGCAGATCTCCAGCCAGGGACTATTGAGTACGAACGCCATCGACTTACGCGTGCGCAGGCCGACGCACAGGAACTGAAGAATGCCAGAGACTCCGCTGAAGTGGTGGAAACCGCATTCTGTACTTTCGTGCTGTCGCGGATCGCAGGTGAAATTGCCAGTATTCTCGACGGGATCCCCCTGTCGGTGCAGCGGCGTTTTCCGGAACTGGAAAACCGACATGTTGATTTCCTGAAACGGGATATCATCAAAGCCATGAACAAAGCAGCCGCGCTGGATGAACTGATACCGGGGTTGCTGAGTGAATATATCGAACAGTCAGGTTAACAGGCTGCGGCATTTTGTCCGCGCCGGGCTTCGCTCACTGTTCAGGCCGGAGCCACAGACCGCCGTTGAATGGGCGGATGCTAATTACTATCTCCCGAAAGAATCCGCATACCAGGAAGGGCGCTGGGAAACACTGCCCTTTCAGCGGGCCATCATGAATGCGATGGGCAGCGACTACATCCGTGAGGTGAATGTGGTGAAGTCTGCCCGTGTCGGTTATTCCAAAATGCTGCTGGGTGTTTATGCCTACTTTATAGAGCATAAGCAGCGCAACACCCTTATCTGGTTGCCGACGGATGGTGATGCCGAGAACTTTATGAAAACCCACGTTGAGCCGACCATCCGCGATATTCCGTCGCTGCTGGCGCTGGCTCCGTGGTATGGCAAAAAGCACCGGGATAACACGCTCACTATGAAGCGTTTTTCCAATGGTCGTGGCTTCTGGTGCCTGGGCGGTAAAGCGGCAAAAAACTACCGTGAAAAGTCGGTGGATGTGGCGGGTTATGATGAACTTGCTGCTTTTGATGATGATATTGAACAGGAAGGCTCTCCGACGTTCCTGGGTGACAAGCGTATTGAAGGCTCGGTCTGGCCAAAGTCCATCCGTGGCTCCACGCCCAAAGTGAGAGGCACCTGTCAGATTGAGCGTGCAGCCAGTGAATCCCCGCATTTTATGCGTTTTCATGTTGCCTGCCCGCACTGCGGGGAGGAGCAGTACCTTAAATTTGGCGATAAAGAGACGCCGTTTGGCCTCAAATGGACGCCGGATGACCCCTCCAGCGTGTTTTATCTCTGCGAGCATAATGCCTGCGTCATCCGCCAGCAGGAGCTGGACTTTACTGATGCCCGTTATATCTGCGAAAAGACCGGGATGTGGACCCGTGATGGCATTCTCTGGTTTTCGTCATCCGGTGAAGAGATTGAGCCGCCGGACAGTGTGACCTTTCACATCTGGACGGCGTACAGCCCGTTCACCACCTGGGTGCAGATTGTCAAAGACTGGATGAAGACGAAAGGGGATACGGGAAAACGTAAAACCTTCGTGAACACCACGCTCGGTGAGACATGGGAAGCGAAAATTGGCGAACGTCCGGATGCTGAGGTGATGGCGGAGCGGAAAGAGCATTATTCAGCGCCCGTTCCTGACCGTGTGGCTTACCTGACCGCCGGTATCGACTCCCAGCTGGACCGCTACGAAATGCGCGTATGGGGATGGGGGCCGGGTGAGGAAAGCTGGCTGATTGACCGGCAGATTATTATGGGCCGCCACGACGATGAACAGACGCTGCTGCGTGTGGATGAGGCCATCAATAAAACCTATATCCGCCGGAATGGTGCAGAAATGTCGGTATCCCGTATCTGCTGGGATACTGGCGGGATTGACCCGACCATTGTGTATGAACGCTCGAAAAAGCATGGGCTGTTCCGGGTGATCCCCATTAAAGGGGCATCCGTCTACGGAAAGCCGGTGGCCAGCATGCCACGTAAGCGAAACAAAAACGGGGTTTACCTTACCGAAATTGGTACGGATACCGCGAAAGAGCAGATTTATAACCGCTTCACACTGACGCCGGAAGGGGATGAACCGCTTCCCGGTGCCGTTCACTTCCCGAATAACCCGGATATTTTTGATCTGACCGAAGCGCAGCAGCTGACTGCTGAAGAGCAGGTCGAAAAATGGGTGGATGGCAGGAAAAAAATACTGTGGGACAGCAAAAAGCGACGCAATGAGGCGCTCGACTGCTTCGTTTATGCGCTGGCGGCGCTGCGCATCAGTATTTCCCGCTGGCAGCTGGATCTCAGTGCACTGCTGGCGAGCCTGCAGGAAGAGGATGGTGCAGCAACCAACAAGAAAACACTGGCAGATTACGCCCGTGCCTTATCCGGAGAGGATGAATGACGCGACAGGAAGAACTTGCCGCTGCCCGTGCGGCACTGCATGACCTGATGACAGGAAAACGGGTGGCAACGGTACAGAAAGACGGACGGCGAGTGGAGTTTACGGCCACTTCCGTGTCTGACCTGAAAAAATACATTGCGGAGCTGGAAGTGCAGACCGGCATGACACAGCGACGCAGGGGACCTGCAGGATTTTATGTATGAAAACGTCCACCATTCCCACCCTTCTGGGGCCGGACGGCATGACATCGCTGCGTGAATATGCCGGTTATCACGGCGGTGGCAGCGGATTTGGTGGGCAGTTGCGGGCGTGGAACCCACCGGGTGAAAGTGTGGATGCAGCCCTGCTGCCCAACTTTACCCGTGGCAATGCCCGCGCAGACGATCTGGTACGCAATAACGGCTATGCCGCCAACGCCATCCAGCTGCATCAGGATCATATCGTCGGGTCTTTTTTCCGGCTCAGTCATCGCCCAAGCTGGCGCTATCTGGGCATCGGGGAGGAAGAAGCCCGTGCCTTTTCCCGCGAGGTTGAAGCGGCATGGAAAGAGTTTGCCGAGGATGACTGCTGCTGCATTGACGTTGAGCGAAAACGCACGTTTACCATGATGATTCGGGAAGGTGTGGCCATGCACGCCTTTAACGGTGAACTGTTCGTTCAGGCCACCTGGGATACCAGTCCGTCGCGGCTTTTCCGGACACAGTTCCGGATGGTCAGCCCGAAGCGCATCAGCAACCCGAACAATACCGGCGACAGCCGGAACTGCCGTGCCGGTGTGCAGATTAATGACAGCGGCGCGGCGCTGGGATATTACGTCAGCGAGGACGGGTATCCTGGCTGGATGCCGCAGAAATGGACATGGATACCCCGTGAGTTACCCGGCGGGCGCGCCTCGTTCATTCACGTTTTTGAACCCGTGGAGGACGGGCAGACTCGCGGTGCAAATGTGTTTTACAGCGTGATGGAGCAGATGAAGATGCTCGACACGCTGCAGAACACGCAGCTGCAGAGCGCCATTGTAAAGGCGATGTATGCCGCCACCATTGAGAGTGAGCTGGATACGCAGTCAGCGATGGATTTTATTCTGGGCGCGAACAGTCAGGAGCAGCGGGAAAGGCTGACCGGCTGGATTGGTGAAATTGCCGCGTATTACTCCGCCGCACCGGTCCGGCTGGGAGGCGCAAAAGTGCCGCACCTGATGCCGGGTGACTCACTGAACCTGCAGACGGCTCAGGACACGGATAACGGCTA
>NZ_AEJZ01000055.1:0-25774 GCF_000208525.1 Escherichia sp. TW14182 | reverse complement strand
CCATGCGCTGGATGATGCCCGTCACCAGGCGAAATACGTTACAGCCACGATACAAAAACTGATCCCGAATCAGACTGATTTTTAATGTTCAACCGTCGCCAGTTGTAGTTGGTATTCTGCAACTGGCGCGTTCCGGAGTGATAACCATGAGCGAACAGTACCTGATAACGCTCGATGAGTGGAAACCCAAACGGTTCAGTCTCCCAATAACAAACACTACCCTGGTGAAATACGGAAAACTTGGATACATCGTACCAAGACCACAAAAAATTCGTGGACGTTGGCTGATAGATCGCCGGGCAGTATTTGTTGGACCTGGTGAAACGGGAATTGCGCCGGAAATTCATACTGGCGATGATGATGCACTGAAGGAGATTTTAACTCATGTCACCGAGGCCACGAAAAAACAGCACTGACGTAGCCGGTCTTTACGAAAAGTTTGATCGCAGAACTGGCAGAGTTTACTACCAGTATAAAAACCCTGTGACTGGAAAATTTCACGGACTCGGAACAGACAAAGGCAAAGCTGAAAGAATCGCTTCCACAGCCAATCAGCGAATAGCTGCAGCAGAAGCCGAATATTTCATGCGCAAAATTGATGAAAGCCCGTCAGCAACAAAACGTCGGGGTATCAGATTAAAGGCATGGGTTGATCGATATCTGAAAATACAGGACGCGCGGCTGAAAAATGGAGATATTGCAGCTACAACCCACAAAGAAAAAGCGCGAATGGCTGCATTCCTGGTTTCCCGTCTGGGAAACCACCCATTGAAAGAACTGGAAGTAAGAGACTTTGCATTAATACTGGACGAGTGGCTGGATAAAGACATGGTCAGCACAGCGAGAGTAAATCGCGGATTATGGGTTGATATTTATAAAGAAGCACAGCATGCAGGGGAAGTCCCTCCCGGATGGAATCCTCCGGAGGCTACCCGTAAACCGATCCCTAAAGTAACCAGAGCCAGGCTCACTCTGGAAGACTGGCAAAAAATTTACAACGCAACGCCTGAAAAACACTTTATCCGTAACGCAATGCTTCTTGCGATTGTTACTGGCCAGCGCCGTGATGATATTTGCCACATGCGTTTTTCAGATGTGTGGAACGATCACCTGCATATTACCCAGGGAAAAACTGGAATGCGTCTTGCGTTACCGCTTACGCTACGCTGTGATGCCATCGGGATATCGCTAAAAGAAGTGATTAATGGATGCAGGGACAAAATATTGAGTCCATACCTGATTCATAGTCGGCACCAGAAACAACCAAAACCAATGAGTAAAGACAACCTGAGCGATTACTTTGCCAAAGCGCGGGATCTGGCTGGAATAATTCCACCAGCCGGAAAAACACCGCCAACATTTCATGAACAACGCTCTCTATCAGAACGGCTGTACCGTGCACAGGGTATCGATACAAAAACATTACTAGGACATAAAATCCAGGCAACCACCGATCGCTATAACGATACTCGAGGTCAGGAATGGGTTAAGTTGGTTATTTGACAAACACCATATGAAATATCCGTCACCATCTCAGGAAAAAAGTGTTGTAAAATGCGTGGCCTAGTTTTGGGGAAACGTTTTGGAGAGATTTTGGAGAAAGGAAAAAATTGAATAAATTCAAAATCCTGAAAGTGCTCCACCTTATGAATAAGAAGGTGGAACTCGAATGATCGGTCGACTGCTTCGCGGCGGTTTTATGACCGCTATCTACGCGTACCTGTATATCCCAATCATTATTTTGATTGTGAACTCCTTTAACAGCTCGCGCTTTGGCATCAACTGGCAGGGTTTTACCACCAAATGGTATAGCCTGCTGATGAACAACGACAGCCTGTTACAGGCAGCGCAGCATTCACTAACAATGGCGGTGTTTTCGGCGACGTTTGCTACGCTTATCGGTTCACTGACGGCAGTTGCACTGTACCGTTATCGCTTTCGTGGTAAGCCGTTCGTTAGCGGAATGCTGTTTGTGGTGATGATGTCACCAGATATCGTGATGGCGATTTCGCTGCTGGTGCTGTTTATGCTGCTGGGTATTCAGCTTGGCTTCTGGTCGCTGCTGTTCTCGCATATCACCTTCTGCCTGCCATTTGTGGTGGTGACAGTGTATTCGCGCCTGAAAGGTTTTGATGTGCGGATGCTGGAAGCGGCGAAAGATCTCGGCGCCAGCGAATTTACCATTCTACGGAAAATCATTTTGCCACTGGCAATGCCAGCTGTGGCTGCGGGCTGGGTGCTAAGCTTTACCCTGTCGATGGACGATGTGGTAGTTTCGTCGTTTGTCACCGGACCGAGCTATGAAATTCTGCCGTTAAAAATTTATTCGATGGTCAAAGTCGGCGTATCGCCGGAAGTTAACGC
Organism: Escherichia sp. TW14182; assembly: GCF_000208525.1. Classification (NCBI taxonomy): domain Bacteria; kingdom Pseudomonadati; phylum Pseudomonadota; class Gammaproteobacteria; order Enterobacterales; family Enterobacteriaceae; genus Escherichia; species Escherichia sp. TW14182. Next base: position 23,410 of record NZ_AEJZ01000055.1, on the reverse strand, counting down.
GCTGGCAACCATATTACTGGTGCTGTCGCTGGTAATGGTAATTGCCAGCCAGCTTATTGCTCGTGATAAAACGAAAGGTAACACAGGGGACGTTAAATGAAAAAATGGTCACGCCACCTGCTCGCGGCGGGTGCTCTGGCACTGGGCATGAGCGCCGCTCACGCCGATGACAACAACACGCTGTATTTCTACAACTGGACCGAGTACGTGCCGCCAGGACTGCTTGAACAGTTCACCAAAGAAACCGGTATTAAGGTTATCTATTCGACTTACGAGTCGAATGAAACCATGTACGCAAAACTGAAAACGTACAAAGACGGTGCCTATGACCTGGTGGTTCCTTCAACCTATTACGTCGATAAAATGCGTAAAGAAGGGATGATCCAGAAGATCGATAAGTCGAAGTTAAGCAACTTCAGCAACCTCGATCCAGACATGCTCAACAAGCCGTTTGACCCGAATAATGACTACTCCATTCCGTATATCTGGGGTGCGACGGCGATTGGCGTTAACGGTGATGCGGTGGATCCGAAGTCTGTTACCAGCTGGGCCGATCTCTGGAAGCCTGAGTACAAAGGCAGCCTGCTGCTGACCGATGATGCCCGTGAAGTATTCCAGATGGCACTGCGTAAGCTAGGCTACTCCGGTAACACCACCGATCCGAAAGAGATTGAAGCTGCATATAACGAGCTGAAAAAACTGATGCCAAACGTGGCAGCGTTTAACTCCGATAACCCGGCTAACCCGTACATGGAAGGCGAAGTTAACCTCGGCATGATCTGGAACGGTTCTGCTTTCGTTGCGCGCCAGGCGGGTACACCAATTGACGTGGTGTGGCCGAAAGAAGGCGGCATTTTCTGGATGGACAGCCTGGCGATCCCGGCAAATGCCAAAAACAAAGAAGGCGCACTGAAACTGATCAACTTCCTGCTTCGCCCGGATGTGGCAAAACAGGTTGCGGAAACTATCGGTTATCCAACGCCAAACCTTGCGGCACGTAAGCTGTTAAGCCCGGAAGTGGCGAATGATAAAACGCTCTACCCGGATGCTGAAACTATTAAAAATGGTGAATGGCAGAATGACGTTGGCGCAGCCAGCAGCATTTATGAAGAGTATTATCAGAAGCTGAAAGCAGGACGTTAATTCAGCAAACGGGCGGAGGTATTACCGCCCGTTTTTTATTTAGCAAGGATGTGACATATGAGTCAGGACAGTACCGTTTTATCCCGCTCTTTCGTCGGTATTGGTTTGGTACTGCTCGTTATTTCTGTTGTTATATTTTACAACCAGTTCACCTATACCAAAAATGCGATGCATACCGAAGGGGTCATTGTTGATGCCGTCTGGTACAACAATCATTCAAACGACGTCGGTGATAATGGTTCCTGGTATCCAGTGGTTGCCTTTCGCCCTACACCAGATTACACGCTAATTTTTAATTCAAATATTGGTAGTGATTTTTATGAAGATAGCGAAGGTGACAAAGTCAATGTCTATTATCCGCCAGGGCATCCAGAAGAAGCCGAAATAAACAATCCCTGGGTTAATTTTTTTGAATGGGGCTTTGTTGGCATAGCAGGCATTATTTTCGGTGGTATCGGTCTGATAATCATGGTCCCCTCCTCTAAAAAATCACGCAGGAACAGGAAGTCCCGCCCATGAAAAAATTCATACGAGTAAAAGTTAAAAGAGGCCGATAAAGTGCGCGTGTATTATGCCGGATGCGGCGTTAACGCCTTATCAGGCCTACAAAACCCGCAAATTCAATTAATTGCGCCCTATCGTAGGCCTGATAAGCGTAGCGCATCAGGCAATTACTCCTGATTTATAATCCCTTCAGCAACTTTTCAACAAACTCTGGCACCACCTGGCTTGCCGGGCCGTAATATTTCTCGGCAAATTCGTTACCAACCTGGCTCGGCTCAAGATTGAGTTCCACGGTGTGCGCGCCATGCAATTTTGCTTCATGAACAAAACCGGCCGCCGGATAAACATGCCCGGATGTGCCAATGGCAATGAAAATATCCGCCATCGCCAGTGCCATATAAATTTCATCCATGCCAAGCGGCATTTCGCCAAACCACACCACGTGCGGGCGCAGCGGAGCCGGAAACTGGCAGCAATGACATTTATCTTCTGGCGTAACATCACCAGTCCAGTCGAGAACCAGCCCGCTTTGCGAACAACGTACTTTCAGCAATTCTCCATGCATATGAATCACATTGGTATTGCCTGCGCGTTCATGCAGGTTATCGATATTCTGCGTCACCAGCAAAAAGCGGTCGCCGAGGGCATCTTGCAGTTTAGCCAGCGCAAGATGCGCGGCGTTAGGCTGTATTTCTGGCTGCTGTAACTGTCGGCGACGAGCGTTATAAAACGCTTGCACCAGTTCAGGGTCGCGATCAAAGCCCTCTGGCGTCGCAACATCTTCAACACGATGTTCTTCCCACAGGCCATCTGCGGCGCGAAAGGTACGAATACCTGATTCCGCAGAAATACCAGCCCCTGTCAGTACGAGTACTCTTGGTTTTTCCATTGCTTCCGACACCACTTTATCTCTGAAAAAAATACGCTGACGTAAACGCTCGCGCAGGCGGCGTTTATTTTTACGAAAACGACTTAACCGATGACCCCGACGCGACAGCATAGCAACCTCTGTTGTTTAATCGGTTAGATGTAGGAAGGCAGCTCCACGCATTCCGCCTGCATCACCGTGGCGCGCGCGTTCAATGCGCGGAACACGAGCTACAGGTAAGAGATGACGAGGCAGCCTGTCCGCCAGTTGCGTTGTGATTGCCGGGAAATTGGATAAACCACCGCCAATGACCACCAGATCAGGGTCAATAATGGTCAGGATGTTTCCCAGACAAACCGCTAATAGATCCAGATAACGCTCAACATGCGCCCTTGCCTGCTCATCGCCTTGATCATAAAGCGCAATAATTTCGGGAGCCTGCAACGGTTGATGATAATAGTGTTGATACAGCCACGCAAAACCGCGACCAGACAGATAATTTTCAATGCAGCCATGCTGACCACAGCCGCAGCGGCGTAATGGGAAATCAAGCCCCATCATGGTTAACGCATCGACCGGCAGACGCATATGACCAAACTCGCCGGTAATATAGCTTTTACCCGTCACCGCTTTACCGTTAAACACCAGTCCACCGCCAACGCCAGTGCCGAGAATTAACCCCATCACCAGCGGATATTGGGTAAATTCATCATCCCAGGCTTCAGAAAGGGCAAAACAGTTCGCGTCATTATCAAGTCGCACATCGCGCTCAAGACGTGCGCTCAGGTCGGCACGCAGCGGTTTACCGCTGGCAGCGGGGACATTGGCGGCATACAGCGTGCCATCTTCTGTTTCCGGCATTCCCGGAATACCGATGCCGACAGAACCTTTACAGCCAAAACGCTGATCGGCTTCGACGACCAGCTCGCACACTGCATCTAAAAATGCGTCATAGCTGTCACGCGGTGTCGGCACCCGCTTTTCCCACTGCAATTGCCGACTGCGATCAAATACGCCAAGCGCAATTTTTGTTCCACCAATATCAAACCCGTAATACATTGCCGCTCCTTGTTTTAATGTACTGCCTTTACTGGCCGCTAAGGACTCGCGCAGGGTCAATATTGCTGGCGCGCCGCGCCGGATACCAACTTGCCAAAAGACTCAGCAACAATGCTGTGACCAGTACGTAGAAGACATCCAGCCAGTGCAATTCCGATGGCAGGAAGTCAATAAAATAGATATCGCTGGAGAGGAACTGATGACCGATCAGCTTTTCAATCCACTCGATGATCGGAGTAAGTTGCAGCGAAACCACTACGCCGATAATCACACCACACAAGCTGCCGAACAACCCTGCCAGTAATCCATACCAGACAAAAATGGCGCGAATTAAACCGTCTTTCGCGCCCAGCGTTCTTAATACTGCGATATCGCCACTCTTGTCTTTTACCGCCATCACTAAAGTGGAGACGATGTTGAAACAGGCTACGCCAATCACCAGTACCATCGCCAGATACATAATGGCGCGGATCATCTGGATATCACGATACATATAGCCGTAAGTGCCGATCCAGCTCTTGATATAAACATAGCTATTGGTCACTTCGCCCGCGTCACGCACCAGTTTGTTGGCGTTAAATACATCCGTCATTTTAAGGGCAATACCTGACACACTGGAACCCATATCAAGATATTGTTGGGCATCCGCCAGCGGGATCATGGCAAAACTGTGATCGAGTTGACCGCTCAGCTGCAAAATTCCGGCAATTTGCAAGCGCACACGTTTTGGCTGCATCAGTTTATGCTCGGGATTCGAATTTGGGATCATGATCGACACCCAATCGCCCTGCTTCACTTTTAACGCATCCGCTACGCCTTTGCCGATAATAATCTGCTGCTCACCGGCTTTAAAATTGTTCCAGGCATCACCCTGAACAAACGAGGGCAGCGCACTTAGGCGCTGTTCCTGTTGCGGATCAACCCCTTTAACCTGAAGCGCGCGCAGATTTGCTCCGCTTTCCACCAGCCCCGTGAAATTGATATACGGCGCAGCAGCGGCAATACCTGGCACTTTTTGCACGTTATCCAGTGCTTCCTGCCAGTTAGTCCACGGCTGATCCACTGCTTCAATTTCGCCATGCGGTACTACCGCCAGAATGCGGTTATTCAGTTCACGTTCAAAGCCGTTCATCGCGCTTAAGCCGACGATCAATACCGCCACGCCAAGTGCAATGCCAATGGTAGAAATGACGGAGATCAGCGACACCATGCCGCCACGCCGCCGTCCGCGACTAAAACGCAGACCAATTAATAACGATAAAGGCATCGCCATTACTCCGCCCCCATCAGGCTCAGTTCCGCCGTCAGACGACCATCACGCATTTCTAACTGGCGGCTCATACGTTTCGCCAGTTGCAGGTCGTGAGTAACCACCAGGAAGGCGGTGCCCTGCAAGCGATTCAACTCCCCAAGCAACTGGAAGATGCTATCGGCGTTACGTGCGTCAAGGTTACCGGTAGGTTCATCTGCCAGTACCAGACGCGGGTTATTGACCAGCGCACGGGCAATCGCCACACGCTGACGTTCGCCGCCGGAAAGTTCGGATGGACGGTGATTCGCGCGATGCTCCAGCCCCACCGCTTTTAACATTTCCAACGCTCGACTGTTGATTTCAGCGGGCTTTTTCTTGCCAATCAGCAGCGGCATAGCTACGTTTTCCAGGGCGGTAAAATCCGGTAGCAGGTGGTGAAACTGATAAATAAAGCCCAGCTTCTGGTTGCGCAGTTCTGCTTTTGCCGCCGACGACAGTTTGCTCATCGGCTGACCGTTAAAAATCACATCGCCGGAAGTTGGCGTATCCAGCCCGCCCAGCAGGTGCAGTAAGGTACTTTTACCGGAACCTGAGCTGCCGACGATAGCCATCATTTCGCCTTCACCCACGCTGAAACTGACATTGTGCAGCACGTCGGTTTGCACACTGCCTTCCTGATAGCGTTTGCACAGGTTGTCGCATTGCAACAGGATCTTATTCATAACGTAAAGCCTCAGCGGGTTGTGTGGCGGCAGCGCGCCAGGAAGGGTAAAGCGTAGAAAGCAGCGCGATAGCCATCGCCACCAGCGCAATAATAATGACCTGTAAAGGTTCGATAGCGACCGGCAGCGCCGCGCCATCAAGCAGGACGCCGATTATCGGCATCAGATTATTCAACTGGCTGGCAAGCAGCGCACCAAGCGCCGCTCCGAGGATTGCACCGATAATCCCGGCGCTGGCACCCTGTACCATAAAGACCATCATGATTTGTCGCGGAGTTAAACCTTGCGTTTGCAAAATCGCCACTTCGCCCTGCTTCTCCATCACCATCAGCCCCAGCGAGGTAATAATGTTAAACGCCGCAACGGCGACAATCAGGCTCAGCAGCAAGCCCATCATATTTTTTTCCATACGCACGGCCTGGAACAGCTCACCTTTACGGTCGCGCCAGTCCTGCCATTTACTGCCTTCTGGCAGTTTTTGCTGGCTTAACGAATCCACTTTCAGCGGCTCATCCAGCCACAGACGCCAGCCGGTGATATTACCTGCCGGATAACGCATCAGACGCGAGGCATCCTCAATATTCACCAGCATTTCATAGCCGTCGACTTCACTGTTGGCGGCAAAAGTGCCAATCACATTGAACAGACGCTGACTTGGAATACGCCCCATCGGCGTGAACTGGCTGGCGGAAGGCACCATCACGCGGATTTGGTCGCCGCGATTGACACCTAACTGTGAGGCAAGCTGTTCACCGAGGATGACATTATATTTCCCCGGCTCGAGGTTGGCTTGCTTCACATTGACCAGATACGGGGTTAGCGGATCTTTTTGCGCCGGATCGATACCTAGCATGACGCCTACCGCCACGCTGCGTGCGCTTTGCAGCACCACATCACCAGTAGTGATAGGCGCGACGCGATTTACGCCGTCCAGTTTGACTGCCGATTCCGGGAGTTTCTGCGGGTTAAGAGAGCCCTGCTCCGAAGAGAGGATCGCCTGTGGCATCAGGCCAAGGATGTTGTTTTGCAGCTCGCGCTCAAAGCCGTTCATCACTGACAATACTGTGACCAGCGCCATCACCCCGAGGGTAATGCCGATGGTAGAAAGCCAGGAGACGAAACGACCGAAGCGATCCGCTGCACGCCCACGCATGTAACGCAGGCCAATAAATAGAGCGACAGGTTGGTACATGAAATCCGTCTGGTTGCTGTTAGCAAAGACACGAGTATATAAGCGAAAGCAGGATGGGTAAACGCCTGAACTGTAAGTGATCATCAGGGCTAATCTGAAAAGCATCCATAAATCAATCGGCTAAATTGCCATATTTTACCAGCAGGCTTGCAGCCTGATCTTAATCTGAAAAATCATCTAATACAGACAGATACCCATTACACCTCGGTTAATAACCAGCAGGATCAGTTGTTGGTAAATTAATAAAAGAGCGTGTTGTTCTGATGAAACAAAAAGAACTATGGATTAACCAGATCAAAGGGTTATGCATCTGTCTGGTGGTGGTTTATCACTCGGTCATTACCTTTTATCCGCATATGACCACTTTTCAGCATCCGTTATCGGAAGTCCTGAGCAAATGCTGGATCTATTTCAATCTTTATCTTGCACCCTTTCGTATGCCGGTTTTTTTCTTTATCTCCGGCTATTTGATTCGCCGCTATATCGACAGTGTGCCGTGGGGAAATTGTCTCGATAAACGGATCTGGAGCATCTTCTGGGTGCTGGCGCTGTGGGGTATCGTCCAGTGGCTGGCGCTGAGCGCACTGAATCAGTGGCTGGCACCTGAGCGCGATTACAGCAATGCCTCAAATGCTGCTTATGCCGATTCCACCGGTGAGTTCCTGCACGGGATGATCACCGCCAGCACCAGCTTGTGGTATCTGTATGCTTTAATTGTCTATTTCGTGGTGTGTAAAATTTTTAACCGCCAGGCGCTGCCATTATTCGCCCTGTTTGTACTGATGAGTGTGGCTGTTAATTTCGTTCCCACGCCGTGGTGGGGAATGAACAGTGTGATCCGCAATTTGCCTTATTACAGCCTTGGCGCTTGGTTTGGCGCAACATTAATGACCTGTGTTAAAGAAGTACCGTTGCGCCGCCATCTGCTGATGTCTTCGCTGCTGGCCGTTCTGGCGGTCAGTGCCTGGTTGTTTAACGTGTCGCTACTCCTGTCGCTGGTATCGATTGTGGTGATCATGAAGCTGTTTTATCAGTACGAGCAGCGTTTCGGTATGCGCTCCTCCAGCCTGCTGAATGTGATTGGTTCCAACACCATTGCCATCTACACCACCCATCGCATTCTGGTAGAGATATTCAGCTTGAGTCTGATTCCGCAAATGAACGCAGCACGCTGGTCGCCGCAACTCGAACTGACGCTCCTGCTGGTTTACCCCTTTGTCAGTTTGTTGATTTGTACTGTTGCTGGCTTGTTGGTACGCAAAATTTCACAACGCGCATTCAGCGATCTGTTGTTCTCCCCGCCTTCTCTGCCTGCAACCAGTTACTCTCGCTAAGCCATCGCCCCAGCCGGGGCGATTCAATTTGCTAAACCATGTCGATTCCGGATAATGAACAGCATTGCTTATCAGAGATATGCCCCCATATGTTGAGGCATATCCTAACGAGAATCTGACAACCGTTATGCCTGAACAATATCGTTATACGCTGCCCGTCAAAGCGGGTGAACAGCGTCTGCTGGGCGAGTTAACCGGCGCTGCCTGTGCGACGCTGGTAGCGGAAATTGCCGAACGTCACGCCGGACCGGTGGTGCTCATCGCACCAGATATGCAAAATGCTCTGCGTTTGCATGATGAAATCAGCCAGTTCACCGACCAGATGGTGATGAATCTGGCGGACTGGGAAACCCTCCCTTACGACAGTTTTTCGCCTCATCAGGATATTATCTCCTCGCGTCTTTCCACTCTTTACCAGTTACCAACAATGCAGCGTGGTGTACTGATTGTTCCGGTGAATACGCTTATGCAGCGCGTTTGCCCGCACAGTTTTCTCCACGGTCATGCGCTGGTGATGAAAAAAGGTCAGCGCCTGTCACGAGATGCATTGCGTACCCAACTGGACAGCGCCGGTTATCGCCATGTTGATCAGGTAATGGAGCACGGTGAATACGCCACGCGCGGTGCGTTGTTGGATCTCTTCCCGATGGGGAGTGAGTTGCCTTATCGTCTTGATTTCTTTGATGATGAAATCGACAGCCTGCGAGTATTTGATGTCGATAGCCAGCGCACGCTGGAGGAAGTTGAAGCCATCAACCTACTGCCCGCACACGAATTTCCGACCGATAAAGCGGCAATTGAACTGTTCCGCAGTCAGTGGCGTGATTCTTTCGAAGTAAAACGCGATCCAGAACATATTTATCAACAAGTGAGCAAAGGCACATTGCCTGCCGGGATCGAGTACTGGCAACCGCTGTTCTTCAGCGAACCGTTGCCGCCACTGTTCAGTTATTTCCCTGCAAATACACTGCTGGTGAATACTGGCGATCTGGAAAACAGTGCCGAACGTTTCCAGGCTGACACGCTGGCGCGTTTTGAGAATCGCGGCGTCGATCCGATGCGTCCACTACTGCCGCCACAATCGCTCTGGCTGCGGGTCGATGAACTGTTCTCAGAGCTGAAAAACTGGCCGCGTGTACAGCTAAAAAATGAACATTTACCGACAAAAGCAGCGAATGCCAATTTAGGCTTTCAGAAACTGCCAGACCTTGCCGTTCAGGCGCAGCAAAAAGCCCCGCTGGATGCGCTGCGTAAATTTCTTGAATCTTTCGACGGCCCGGTGGTGTTCTCGGTAGAAAGTGAAGGTCGCCGTGAAGCACTCGGTGAACTGCTCGCCCGTATTAAAATTGCTCCGCAACGCATTATGCGCCTCGATGAGGCCAGCGACCGTGGGCGTTATCTGATGATTGGCGCTGCCGAACATGGTTTTGTCGATACGGTGCGTAATCTGGCACTGATTTGCGAAAGCGATCTGCTCGGTGAACGCGTTGCCCGTCGTCGTCAGGATTCTCGCCGCGCCATCAACCCCGATACACTGATCCGCAACCTCGCGGAACTGCATATTGGTCAGCCGGTGGTGCATCTGGAGCACGGTGTCGGGCGCTATGCCGGAATGACCACGCTGGAAGCTGGTGGCATTACCGGCGAGTATCTGATGCTCACCTATGCCAACGACGCCAAACTGTATGTTCCGGTGTCGTCGCTGCATCTGATTAGCCGTTACGCGGGTGGCGCGGAAGAAAATGCCCCGCTGCATAAACTTGGCGGCGATGCGTGGTCACGCGCTCGGCAGAAAGCGGCAGAAAAAGTGCGTGATGTGGCGGCGGAATTGCTGGATATCTACGCTCAACGCGCCGCCAAAGAGGGTTTCGCGTTTAAACACGATCGTGAGCAATATCAATTGTTCTGCGACAGCTTCCCCTTCGAAACCACGCCGGATCAGGCGCAGGCCATTAATGCGGTGCTTAGCGACATGTGTCAGCCGCTGGCAATGGATCGTCTGGTGTGCGGCGATGTTGGCTTTGGTAAAACAGAAGTAGCGATGCGCGCCGCTTTCCTGGCGGTAGAGAACCACAAGCAGGTGGCGGTGCTGGTGCCAACAACTCTGCTCGCGCAGCAGCATTACGACAACTTCCGCGACCGTTTCGCCAACTGGCCGGTACGCATCGAAATGATCTCCCGTTTCCGCAGCGCCAAAGAGCAGACGCAAATCCTTACGGAAGTGGCGGAAGGGAAAATCGATATTCTGATCGGTACGCACAAACTGCTGCAAAGTGACGTCAAGTTTAAAGATTTAGGCCTGCTGATTGTCGATGAAGAACACCGCTTCGGGGTGCGTCATAAAGAGCGCATTAAAGCGATGCGCGCGAACGTGGATATTCTGACACTTACCGCAACGCCGATCCCACGAACGCTGAATATGGCGATGAGCGGAATGCGCGATCTGTCGATTATCGCCACGCCGCCCGCTCGTCGTCTGGCAGTTAAAACCTTTGTCCGTGAGTATGACAGTCTGGTGGTCAGAGAGGCTGTCCTGCGTGAAATTCTGCGCGGGGGACAGGTTTATTATCTCTACAATGATGTGGAAAACATTCAGAAAGCCGCCGAACGGCTGGCAGAACTGGTGCCAGAAGCGCGGATCGCCATCGGTCACGGGCAGATGCGTGAGCGCGAACTGGAACGGGTGATGAATGATTTCCATCATCAGCGTTTTAACGTGCTGGTTTGTACCACAATTATCGAAACCGGGATCGACATCCCTACCGCCAACACCATTATTATTGAACGCGCAGATCACTTCGGTCTGGCGCAACTACACCAGTTGCGCGGCCGCGTCGGACGTTCGCATCACCAGGCATATGCATGGCTGCTGACGCCGCACCCGAAAGCGATGACTACCGATGCGCAAAAACGTCTCGAAGCGATTGCTTCTCTGGAAGACCTTGGCGCGGGCTTTGCGCTGGCAACGCACGATCTGGAGATTCGCGGCGCCGGTGAACTGCTCGGCGAAGAACAAAGTGGCTCGATGGAAACTATCGGTTTCTCGCTTTATATGGAGTTGCTGGAAAACGCCGTCGATGCACTGAAAGCCGGACGCGAGCCGTCGCTCGAAGATCTCACCAGCCAGCAAACGGAAGTCGAACTGCGGATGCCGTCGCTGTTGCCGGATGACTTCATTCCTGATGTAAATACCCGTCTGTCGTTCTATAAACGTATTGCCAGCGCCAAAACGGAAAGCGAGCTGGAAGAGATCAAAGTCGAACTTATCGATCGCTTCGGCCTGCTGCCGGATCCGGCGCGTACCCTGCTGGATATTGCCCGTCTGCGCCAGCAAGCGCAGAAACTGGGGATCAAGAAGCTGGAAGGTAATGAGAAAGGCGGCGTGATCGAATTTGCCGAGAAGAATCACGTTAATCCGGCCTGGTTGATTGGTTTGCTGCAAAAACAGCCGCAGCATTACCGCCTTGATGGTCCGACGCGTCTGAAATTTATTCAGGATTTGAGTGAGCGGAAAACGCGTATCGAATGGGTACGCCAGTTTATGCGTGAACTGGAAGAGAACGCGATCGCTTAATGGTAAATCGGGGGCGTTTCTGCGCCCCCATCTGCAACATTTACAAATTCTTTGCACTTCCCTGCACTATCCGACACTGTCACCATCCATAATTCAGGCTTATCTGTTTATTACAATAACCTTATATTTATTATGGATTTTTGGTGATGATCAAAACGCGTTTTTCTCGCTGGCTAACGTTTTTTACGTTCGCCGCTGCCGTGGCGCTGACGCTACCGGCAAAAGCCAACACCTGGCCGCTGCCGCCTGCGGGCAGTCGTCTGGTGGGCGAAAACAAATTTCATGTGGTGGAAAATGACGGCGGTTCGCTGGAAGCGATCGCCAAAAAATATAACGTCGGTTTCCTCGCTCTGTTACAGGCTAATCCCGGCATTGATCCGTATGTACCGCGCGCAGGCAGTGTGTTAACCATTCCATTGCAAACTTTACTGCCAGACGCGCCGCGTGAAGGCATTGTGATCAACATTGCGGAGTTGCGTCTCTATTACTACCCACCGGGCAAAAATTCAGTGACCGTGTACCCCATCGGCATTGGTCAGTTGGGGGGTGACACGCTGACGCCGACAATGGTGACTACCGTTTCGGACAAGCGTGCAAACCCAACCTGGACGCCGACTGCAAACATCCGCGCCCGTTATAAAGCCCAGGGGATTGAGCTTCCACCAGTCGTTCCGGCAGGACCGGATAACCCGATGGGCCATCATGCGATTCGTCTGGCGGCCTATGGCGGTGTCTATTTGCTTCACGGTACGAACGCCGATTTCGGTATTGGTATGCGGGTAAGTTCTGGCTGTATTCGTCTGCGTGATGACGATATCAAAACACTTTTCAGCCAGGTCAGCCCCGGCACCAAAGTGAACATTATCAACACGCCGATTAAAGTCTCCGCCGAGCCAAACGGCGCACGTCTGGTGGAAGTGCACCAGCCGCTGTCAGAGAAGATAGATGACGATCCGCAATTGTTGCCGATTACGCTCAACAGTGCGATGCAGGCATTTAAAAATGCTGCGAAAACTGACGCCGAAGTGATGCAGCACGTAATGGACGTGCGTTCCGGAATGCCGGTTGATGTGCGTCGTCATCAAGTGAATCAGCAAACGCTGTAAATCGCGGACAAAAAAATCCCCGCAGCACAGGGTGTTGCGGGGAAATAGCAGCAATAACAGGCATTAATGAGGGTTAATGCTTATTTATAAATTACTGCCGTTCCGTGGAGGGTATTCGGACCGGTTACTGAAGTAATACGGAAAGATTTTGCGCCCATCTCATCTGCTTTTTGTGCCAGTTGTTCTTCCAGCGATCCCAGATTTGTCCCCGCGTTAGCACTGATAGTGCCCACTTTTTGTTGACCTTCTGGTGTTGCCTGAACTTCGACAGCCGCAAAGCTGGCAAATGACATGGAGCTTAAAATCGCCGCAGCGATGAGGTTTTTTACATTTTTCATAATAGTGACCTTATGCAGATGAATAGCGTCGCAAGCAATTACTTAACGATCGATAACTAAATGATAGATGTGATCTTGATCACATACAAGATGTTTTTTATAACAATCATTAATTAAATTAAAACCCTTTAAATTTCAGTTAAATAGAGGAAATTTATTTTTCTGTCTTCTGGACTGGTGAACGGAAGTGATTATTTTTATAATAACCGTTCATTCACAGCTACAAGGTACAACGGCATCATGGCAACTGACTCAACACATTGTGTAAAAAAAAGCCGTGGTCGCCCAAAAGTGTTCGACAGGGAAGCCGCGCTTGATAAGGCCATGAAGTTGTTCTGGCAGCATGGTTATGAAGCCACTTCTCTTGCCGATCTCGTCGAAGCGACCGGAGCCAAAGCGCCAACGCTATATGCGGAGTTCACCAATAAAGAGGGATTATTCCGCGCCGTACTTGATCGCTATATCGACCGTTTTGCCGCAAAGCACGAAGCACAACTGTTTTGTGAAGAGAAAAGTGTGGAGTCTGCGCTGACTGACTATTTCGCTGCCATCGCCAACTGCTTTACCAGCAAAGACACCCCTGCTGGCTGCTTTATGATCAACAACTGCACCACGCTCTCCCCGGATTCAGGAGATATCGCCAATACGTTGAAATCACGCCACGCGATGCAAGAACGCACCTTGTATCAGTTTTTATGTCAACGCCAGGCGCGCGGGGAAATCCCTGCCCACTGTGACGTAACGCATCTGGCGGAATTCCTTAACTGTATTATTCAGGGGATGTCGATCAGCGCCCGCGAAGGCGCATCGCTGGAAAAACTGATGCAGATTGCCCGAACCACTTTGCGTTTATGGCCGGAACTGGTGAAATAAAGCGCAAAAAAAGCCCCTCAGCCTGAGCGAATGAGGGGCTAAATTGCAGAGTACAGCCTTGTTATACTTTGTTATTCAGAACCAGTTGTCCGTTGTTATCTAATTGGATTTGTGTACCCGGATCGCGGTCCATACGGATTTTGCCCTGCTGATCGCCAATCTTATAGGTCACGTCATAGCCGAGCATTTTTTCTGACTTGTCATACACCGTTTTACAACGCTGTTGGGTGGTGGTGTAAGTATCACGTTCCTGGAGAGAGCCCTGAATCTGGTTACCAGCATATCCACCACCAAGCGCCCCGACGACTGTAGCAACATCCTTACCGCGACCACCGCCAAACTGATGCCCTATCACCCCACCAGCCACAGCGCCCAGAACCGAACCCGCAATGCGATTTTCATCCTGCACCGGTCGGCGATGAGTCACTGTGACATTGCGGCACTCCTGGCGCGGTGTTTTAACCGTTTCCTTGATTGGGATTGCAGAAACAACCTGAGCGTATTGCGGGCCACGTTCAAACACGTTCAGGCTGGCCACTGCCGCTACGCCCAGCGCAGCCGCGACACCAATCCCGATACCCGCCAACATTGATTTATTCACGGGAACACCTCCTTCTTTGCAGTTATGTTAATCATGCAAGCGAAGGGGTGAAACAACCATCAGACAGAAGATGAAAAGCGCAGGAATGGCAGGAAATACTTAAGGATTCGGAGGAGTCTGAGGGAATGCCTGATGCGACGCTTAACGCGTCTTATCAGGCCTGCCGCTCATACTATTTATCCTGGGCGGATAAGGCATTTACGCCGCATCCGCCAGTACAAGTTGATTAATGCAGTTTCAAACGCGGACGGATAACGCGGTTGATACTCCCCACCAGCATCATTAATCCGGTTTTAAAGTAACCATGTAGCGCAATCTGATGCATTCGGTACAGCGAGATATACACAAAGCGCGCAATACGTCCTTCAATCATCATTGAGCCGCGCGTCAGGTTACCCATCAGGCTACCGACGGTAGAGAAGTTCGACAGCGATACCAGCGAACCGTGATCTTTATACTGATAATTTTTCAGCGGTTTGCCATTCATCTGCGCCAGAATATTGTTCATTGCGCAGGTAGCCATCTGGTGTGCGGCCTGAGCGCGCGGCGGAACAAAACCCCCTTCCGGACGCGGGCATGACGCACAGTCGCCAATAGCATAAATGTCTGGATCGCGCGTGGTTTGCAGCGTCGGTTCCACCACCAGCTGGTTGATACGGTTGGTCTCCAGCCCACCAATATCCTTCAGGAAATCTGGCGCTTTGATCCCGGCAGCCCACACCATCAGATCAGCCTCAATATATTCGCCATCTTTAGTGTGCAGCCCCCCTTCATCGGCGCTGGTGACCATGGTTTGCGTCAGCACGCGAACGCCCAGTTTCGTTAACTCATTGTGGGCGGCAGCAGAGATACGTGGCGGCAGCGCAGGCAAAATACGTTCGCCCGCTTCTACCAGCGTTACGTTCAACGCTTCGTTGGTCAGGCCTTTGTAACCGTAGCTGTGCAGTTGCTTGACGGCGTTGTGCAATTCAGCGGAGAGTTCTACACCCGTCGCGCCGCCGCCAACAATCGCAATATTCACTTTGCCATTCGCGCCCAGGTTGGCGGAGTATTTCAGGAACAGATTCAGCATCTCCTGATGGAAACGACGCGCCTGATGCGGGTTATCGAGGAAAATACAGTTCTCTTTTACACCCGGCGTATTGAAATCGTTAGAGGTGCTGCCCAGCGCCATCACCAGCGTGTCATAGGCGATTTTACGTTCCGGAACCAGCAGTTCACCTTTTTCGTCGCGCAGTTCTGCAATAGTGATTGTTTTCGCTTCACGATCAATATCAATTACGGAACCCAGCTGGAACTGAAAACCATGATTACGCGCATGAGCCAGGTAGCTCAGTGCATCGACGCCTTCATCAAGCGAGCCAGTCGCCACTTCGTGCAGCAGCGGTTTCCACAGGTGGCTGTGGTTACGATCGACCAGCGTAATTTTGGCTTTTTTCTTACGTCCCAGCTTATGTCCAAGCTGTGTCGCCATTTCCAGCCCACCAGCACCGCCGCCGACAATCACAATTTTTTTCAATGGCGTAGTCAACGTGACCCCCTTAAATTTATTAACCAATTGTTAATTAATGGTTACATGCATAGCCCTTAATTAACAGCAGGTTACAGCAATGAAAATGTTCTTCGCTATTGAGAATAACATGAATGGTGCATTGGTCATACCAAAATTGATGTTAATCAAGTTTTGTTGCTGAAAAGATAGGCGACTTTACCGGGTGAGATCAAAAAACAGAGTTTATTGTTTATTATTTAAGCGGACTCGGGAGAGTGAGGCGTATATAGAGGGCAGTTGGTGGGCCTGATAAGATGCGCAGCATCGCATCAGGCATTGGTACACGGCTGTCGGATGTGGCGTGGACGCTTCATCCAACCTACAGAATCCGGGGCGCATCAGATATAGGCAAGGTTACCTGATGCGACCGAGGATAGCTTTAACCGAGGGTTTTGAACGCCTTAATGCGCTGCAAATGCGGAGAGATATTTTTGAATTTGTGCGTCTGATCTTCGTCCCAGACAATCTCGTAATAATGATGCAACTCTTCAGATGTCCGCTGACTATTAAGCGCCTCATCATTACGCGACAATATCACCAGACAACGATCGCGATTCTTCTCGCGGAAGTTAGTCACACATTTAGTCGCGATGTCGGCGTACTCTTCCGGGCGATCAATCTTCCCTTCCATGTTCTCGTAAGGGAACAAATTAGGGTTGAAGATCACCTGGCGGATATCACAGAGAAAACCAATCCGTTCCGCCCAGTATCCGCCCAGACCAACGCCGCAAATTAGCGGGCGCTCGTCGACGTTCAGTTGCAGCATTTTGTCTACTTCTTTGAGCAGATGCTGCATATCGTGTTTCGGATGCAGAGTGCTGTAGCTTATCAAGCGCACATCCGGGTCAATAAACTGCAATTGTAAAACTTTCTCGTGGTTACCCGGACTGTTAGAGTCAAAACCGTGTAAATAGATAATCATCGCTTCCTCACATAAGCCAGGGTTAGTGACCTGCTTTCTCTTCCTGCCAGCGTTCATGTAACTGATTCAGACGGGCGCTGATCTCTTTCCAGCGAGCCGAGTCCATCAGCTCCTGTCGCGAAAATGAACCTTTATGATACAAACGTGTAACACGCTCTGCCTTGATCGGTGACAGATTATCTAACACGCTGACGGCCCCTTTACGATTATTGCAGACCAGGATCATATCGCAACCCGCATCCAGTGATGCCTGCCCACGTTCGGCATAACTGCCCATAATCGCGGCACCTTCCATCGATAAATCGTCTGAGAAAATCACGCCGTCAAACCCCAGCTCCTGACGTAAAACAGTTTTCAACCAGTAGGGAGAACCGCTAGCCGGACGCGGATCAACATCGCTGTAGATCACATGCGCAGGCATAATGGCGTCGAGTTTATTTTCGCGAATTAACGTACTGAAGACCGACATATCTTTGGCGCGAATTTCCGCTTGCGGACGTGGGTCGCACGGTGTCTCTTTGTGCGAATCTGCCGTTACTGCACCGTGGCCAGGAAAATGTTTACCGGTGCTTTTCATTCCGGCTTCATGCATACCATCAATAAACTGGCTGGCGATTGCGAGGGCTTTTTCGGGATCGGCATGGTAAGAACGCTCGCCAATCGCCGCGCTAATGTGCCCTACGTCCAGCACGGGTGCAAAGCTGATATCAATATCCATGGCGATCATTTCGCTGGCCATCAACCAGCCTGCCTCTTGCGCCAGTTTGCCGCCTTCTTCCATTCCCAACAGCGCAGCGAATGATTGCGCCGCTGGCAAGCGGGTAAAACCTTCACGAAAACGCTGCACTCGCCCACCTTCCTGATCCACCGCCACCACCAGATGATTGCGCGAAGCTGTGCGGATTTGGCGCACCAGTTCGCGTAATTGCGCAGGATCATGATAGTTACGCGTAAAGAGAATCAGCCCTCCCACCAGCGGGTGCGCCAGTATTTCACGCTCTTCCGCGTCCAGTTCGTAACCTTCAACATCCAACATTACTGGCCCCACACTGCTCTCCTTATTGTTTTATTGATAGCTGCCGCCAGGTGTCATCGGCAAGCCTGATAAATTGTTGATCGCCGGTTTGTTGCCAACGGTACTCAAACCACCCTGCTTTGAGCATCAGCAACCAGGGAAACCAGCGCCTGACCTGACGCCATAATTGCGCCGGATTAATCTTCGCCCGCGCGGCATAGTCATTGACCAATTGCCGATGCTGGTGAGTATTTTCCACCCACACCGCCGCCAGTTCCAGCGCGATATCGCCATCACCGGCATACTCCCAGTCAATGAGTTTTAACCCTGACTCACTATGCACTAAGTTTCCGGCATGAACATCCATATGCAATGGGCTTAAGCGTAATGGCTGTGGTTCCCGTATTTTGCGCAGACGTTTTAATAGTCGCAGCCAATCCGCTGTCCGCCGCGCTGGATCGCTTCGCTGCCAGTACCGTTCCAGTAACGGTAGCAGGGTTATTCGCCAGCCAAAACGCGGTTGTTGATGCAGATAATACAGCAAGCCTGCCAGTTCGTCGGTATCCGGCAATTGCGTTTTTACCTCACCGGGCAAATAGTCGACCACCATCCAGCCACGGAGATAGAGATGTGGCTTCGGTGCAAGGTATGCCGGCAATCGTGATAACGCCCGATACTGGCGCAGAAACACGGACTGCGGTGCATCAGGATCGTGAGTCTGACGCACAACGAAACGCAGATCCTGATGTTCAATGAGAAAACTCCCGCCGCTAAGTCCATGATTAAACGTCGCGACGGGATGATACTGCGGGAAATAGCGCGACAATAATTCGTCGCGCGTGATGGGATTATTGTTGCTGAACGGCACCTTTACCTGACCAGATAATTTCACCCGTCTGCACCAGCATGAGTTGCATTTGCAGGGTCGGTGCGTTGACGTTACCAGAGGCACTGGAGTACAGCACATAATGAGCGCCGACGTTACGGGCAATGCCAATCGCTTTACTGCGAGTGCCTAAACTGTCCTGCGGCGACAAACCTAACTGCTGTTTGGCCATTGAAAGCTGTTGGGCAGAAACGAGTGTAAATTTACCGTTATTGGCCAGCGCATTACGTAGCGTTTCGGTCGCTTCTCCGGCATTCAGCGAACCGTTAGTACGGTTATTAACGCTATCAACCAGCAGAACGCTGCCTGCGGTCACACCATCAGCCCCAAGCATTTTACTGACCATCGGCTGCATTGCGCCGTTCCAGTCATAATGACGAATATGCGGCGCAGGCGGTGCAGTTTGATCTTCGTGCTCAATTGGCCCTGGCTGCTGCGGGATCGTCGGCACCGATGGCACGGTTGGTACTGGCTGTTGCGGCTCGGCTGGTTGCTCCGGCGCAGGTTTCACCTCTTCTACCGGTGCAGGTTCTCGAGGCCCCACACACCCGGCGAGAAACATCGCCAGCGCGGTGATTAAGGCGTAGCGACTCATTTTTGTCATCAAGATTCACCCCTTACAAATATAGATAAAGTCTGACTTTGTGCGCCCCCAGATAATTGGCGCTGCCGTACAGAGTTACCGCCGAACGTGCGGGAATGGTAACGCTGCGGGGCGTTTCCAGAGGATGCATCTCCAGCCCTCTGGCGTCATACCAGTAAAAACGATAATGAACGGTAACGGGTTCTTGCCTTTCGTTATAAAGCGTCGAGGATGCTGAAGGCTGAATATCAGACATTGAAAGAACGGGCTTTTCTGCACTGATGCCCGCAGCCAGAAGAGATGACTCCATCACCAGCGACTGTTCTTCATTCACCGGAATTTCCGGATGTGAACGACACCCCACCAGCAATAACAACGCCAGAGACACCAGCCCAAAGCATCCTTTTCTCATCGTTACAGACCTTTATGCGCCAGCATTGGGCCAAGAGGACGGCCACCCAGCAAGTGCATATGGATGTGGTACACCTCTTGCCCGCCATGGCGGTTGGTGTTCATGATCAGACGATAGCCATCTTCGGCAATGCCTTCTTGCTCAGCAATTTTTGCCGCTACGGTGATCATGCGTCCCAGCGCCTGCTCATGCTCGGCAGAGACGTCGTTCACGGTAGGAATCAGGATATTAGGAATGATGAGAATATGCGTTGGCGCTTGCGGCGAAATATCGCGAAACGCCGTTACCAGATCATCCTGGTAGACGATATCGGAGGGGATCTCACGACGAATAATTTTGCTGAAAATAGTTTCTTCTGCCACGACATTTTCCTTTTTTAAATAGCCATGCGTTGCGCCATGCTACGCCGCGCCACACTGCGAGTATAGAGTATGGTCGAGTTAAACCCGCTCTTTCAACCTTAACCCACGATTTATTAAGCAAAAAACCGTTTTACTGCCGCATACATCGCCATTATTCCCCTTTATGCCTATGAATGAACCGAAAACACACTTTCTCTTTGGTTTACATGTTAAATATGAATGCGTATATTTCTCATTTGCATTACCATGAAGAATTATTAGCGCGCTAAATATAAACGCTCATCACCTTCCTCTGGAATGAGCCTGACTACAACATAAATCAAGAGATTTCAGATGCTTTCGACACAATTTAACAGGGATAATCAGCATCAAGCCGCAGCCACGCCGTCGCTGCTCGCAGCCTGCATTGCTCTGGCCTTATTTCCTTCCTCCACTCTGGCCGTGCCAACCGCCGAAGAAACGGTGATTGTTGAGGGAGCAACCAATGCTCCAGTTGATGACGAAAATGATTACAGCGTAACGTCTACCTCTGTAGGTACTAAAATGCAGATGACCCAACGTGATATTCCACAGTCGGTCACTATTGTCAGCCAGCAGCGAATGGAAGATCAACAACTGCAAACGCTGGGCGAAGTGATGGAAAATACCCTCGGGATTAGCAAAAGCCAGGCTGACTCTGACCGTACCCTCTATTATTCGCGTGGATTCCAGATCGATAACTATATGGTCGATGGTATTCCCACCTATTTTGAATCACGCTGGAATCTGGGCGATGCACTCACTGATATGGCGTTGTTCGAGCGTGTAGAAGTGGTGCGTGGCGCGACCGGGCTAATGACCGGTACTGGCAATCCTTCTGCAGCGATTAATATGGTTCGCAAACATGCCACCAGCCGTGAATTTAAAGGCGATGTCTCGGCGGAATACGGAAGCTGGAACAAAGAACGGTATGTGGCGGATTTACAAAGTCCGCTCACGGAAGATGGTAAAGTCCGCGCGCGAATTGTCGGCGGCTATCAGAACAACGATTTATGGCTGGATCGCTACAACAGCGAAAAAACTTTCTTCTCCGGCATTGTAGATGCTGATTTGGGCGAGCTGACCACGCTTTCTGCCGGTTATGAATATCAACGTATTGATGTTAATAGCCCAACCTGGGGTGGCCTGCCACGCTGGAATACCGATGGCAGCAGCAACAGTTACGATCGCGCCCGCAGCACCGCGCCTGACTGGGCGTATAACGACAAAGAGATCAACAAAGTCTTTCTGTCACTGAAGCAACGATTTGCCGATACCTGGCAGGCAACGCTGAATGCCACCCATTCCGAAGTCGAATTTGATAGCAAAATGATGTATGTCGACGCCTACGTAAATAAAGCAGATGGAACGCTGGTGGGACCATATGGCAGCTATGGCCCCGGATTTGATTATGTGGGCGGCACTGGCTGGAACAGTGGCAAACGTAAAGTTGACGCGCTGGATCTGTTTGCCGACGGTAGTTATGAAGTGTTTGGTCGCCAGCACAATCTGATGCTCGGCGGTAGCTACAGTAAACAAAACAACCGCTATTTCAGCTCCTGGGCCAACGTTTTCCCCAATGAAATTGGCAGTTTCTACAACTTCAACAGTAACTTCCCGCAGACCAACTGGGCACCGCAAAGCCTGGCACAAGACGATACCACACACATGAAATCGTTGTATGCCGCCACCCGCGTCACCCTTGCCGATCCGCTGCATCTGATCCTCGGCGCACGTTATACCAACTGGCGGGTTGATACGCTGACTTACAGCATGGAGAAAAACCACACCACGCCTTATGCTGGTCTGGTGTTTGACATCAATGACAACTGGTCGACCTACGCCAGCTATACCTCTATTTTCCAGCCACAAAATGATCGTGACAGTTCGGGTAAATATCTGGCGCCGATCACCGGTAACAACTACGAACTGGGTCTGAAATCAGACTGGATGAATAGCCGTCTGACCACCACGTTAGCCATCTTCCGTATTGAGCAGGATAATGTCGCCCAGTCCACCGGAATGCCTATCCCCGGCAGTAACGGCGAAACCGCCTATAAAGCGGTGGATGGGACAGTAAGTAAAGGCGTGGAATTTGAACTTAACGGCGCAATTACCGACAACTGGCAACTGACGTTTGGCGCAACGCGCTATCTGGCGGAAGATAACGAAGGGAATGCCGTTAACCCGAATCTGCCGCGTACCACGGTTAAAATGTTTACCAGCTATCGGTTGCCTGTCATGCCAGAGTTGACGGTCGGCGGTGGTGTTAACTGGCAAAATCGCGTGTATACCGACACCGTGACACCGTATGGCACCTTCCGCGTCGAGCAAGGTAGCTACGCGCTGGTGGATCTGTTCACCCGCTACCAGGTGACAAAAAACTTCTCGCTGCAGGGTAACGTCAATAATCTGTTCGATAAAACCGATGACACTAACGTGGAAGGTTCTGTCGTCTACGGCGCACCACGTAATTTTAGTATTACCGGCACGTATCAGTTCTGATTAACACCTGTAAAAAAGGCAGCCATCCGGCTGCCTTAGTCTCCCCAACATTTTACTGATTAGTTGTTGCGGATGTACTCATCCATCTCGGTTTTCAGGTTATCGGATTTAGTACCGAAAATTGCCTGAACACCAGAACCAGCAACCACTACGCCCGCTGCGCCCAGTTTCTTCAGGCCAGCCTGATCCACTTTGGACACATCAGCAACGCTGACGCGCAGACGAGTAATACATGCATCGAGGTTAGTGATGTTTTCTTTACCACCAAATGCGGCAACCAGAGCCGGTGCCATTTCGCTGGTGCCGGTAGCTTTCGCATCTTCAGTTGCGTCTTCACGGCCCGGCGTTTTCAGATCCAGAGCTTTAATCAGCACACGGAAGATGGTGTAGTAAACAATCGCATAACCAATACCGACAATCGGGAACAGCCACAGTTTGCTGCTGTTACCAGACAGTACGATGAAGTCGATCAGGCCGTGTGAGAACGACGTACCGTCGCGCATTCCCAGCAGAATACAGATTGGGAATGCCAGACCAGCCAGTATCGCGTGGATGATGTACAGGATCGGCGCAACGAACATGAAGGAGA
>NZ_AEJZ01000056.1:0-2273 GCF_000208525.1 Escherichia sp. TW14182 | reverse complement strand
CGGCGTAAACGCCTTATCCGGCCTACGTTCAGCACGTTACCCGTAGGCCGGATAAGACGCGTCAAGCGTCGCATCCGGCACTTCAATGCACGATTTAAATCTCCAGCGCAAGCCGTGTTCCCTGGGCAATCGCTCGCCGTGCGTCCAGCTCCATAGCCACATCGCAGCCGCCGATTAAATGCACGGTTTTTCCTGCATCGATTAAAGGTTGTGCCAGCGCGCGGTTTGGCTCCTGCCCCGCGCAGATCACCACATGATCTACCGCTAAAATTTGCGGTTCACCGTTGATCACCACATGCACTCCGTCATCATCAATCTTCTGATAACTTACGCCTGGGATCATTTTCACTCCGCGCGAGAGTAGGGTAGTGCGATGGATCCAGCCGGTGGTTTTGCCTAACCCCTGTCCCGGTTTGCTGGCTTTGCGCTGGAGCATCACAATCTGCCGTGGGCTACGAGGGATCTGCATTCCCTGCGGGCTTAAGCCACCAGCCTGTTGTAGGCTGCTGTCGATCCCCCACTCATTACAGAACCCGGCGATATTCTGGCTGGTGGATTCGCCCGGCTGACTCAAATACATCGCCGTGTCAAAGCCAATCCCACCACAACCGATGATGGCAACTTTGTCGTCCACCGGCGCTTTGTCGCGCAGTACATCGAGATAACTCAATACCTTCGGATGATCGATCCCGTCGATAGGCGGAACGCGCGGCACGATCCCACTGGCGAGGATCGTTTCATCGAACGACTGTAACTGATCCGCCGTCACGGTGTGATTGAGTTTCAGCGTCACGCCTGTTACTTCGATCATCCGCCGGTAGTAACGTAGCGTTTCGTAAAACTCCTCTTTGCCGGGGATCTGTTTGGCGATATTAAACTGACCGCCGATCTCACTGTGCGCATCAAACAACGTTACCTGATGACCACGCGCCGCCGCGTTAATGGCAAACGCCAGCCCCGCCGGACCGGCACCGACCACCGCCAGATTTTTTTTCTGCACGGCAGGAAGGATCGGCATTTTGGTTTCATGGCAGGCTCGAGGATTCACCAGGCACGAGGTGACTTTGCCAACGAAGATCTGATCGAGACAGGCCTGATTGCAGCCAATGCAGGTGTTGATCTCATCGGCTCGCCCTGATTGCGCTTTTGACAGCAGCTCCGCATCAGCAAGAAACGGTCGCGCCATCGATACCATATCGGCATCACCGCGCGAGAGAATGTCGTCGGCAACCTGCGGATCGTTAATCCGGTTGGTGGTCACCAGCGGCAGCGAGACGTGGCCTTTCAGTTGGCGCGTGACCCAGCTAAAGGCACCGCGCGGCACGGGCGTGGCGATGGTCGGAATGCGCGCTTCATGCCAGCCAATGCCGGTGTTGATAATGGTCGCGCCAGCCGCTTCGATGGCCTGCGCCAGTTGTACCGTTTCGGCAAAAGTACCGCCGTCTTCGACCAGGTCTAGCATCGACAGACGGTAGATAATAATGAAGTCGTTGCCGACGCGTTCGCGCACTGCTCGCACCACTTCAACGGCAAACCGCATCCGGTTAGGGTAATCGCCGCCCCACTGGTCGCTACGTTGGTTGGTGCGCAGGGTAAGAAATTCGTTGATCAAATATCCTTCGGAACCCATTACCTCGACGCCATCGTATCCGGCCTCCCGCGCCAGTTGCGCGCAGCGGGCGAAATTGTCGATCAGTTGCAGAATCTCTTCATGGGTGAGTTCATGAGGAACGAAACGGTTGATGGGAGCCTGCAATGCGGAAGGTGCCACCAGATGCGGCTGGTAGCTGTAGCGCCCGGTATGCAAAATTTGTAGGGCAATTTTGCCGCCTTCCTGATGCACCGCTTCAGTAATGGTGCGATGGTGCGGGATCTGGCTGACGTCATTGAGCATTGCGCCGCCTTCCATGCCAACGCCTGTGAAATCTGGTGCAATGCCGCCGCTGACAATCAGCGCCACGCCGTGACGGGCGCGTTCAGCATAAAACGCCGCCAGCCGTTCAGCGCCGTCCGGGTATTCCTCCAGCCCGGTGTGCATTGAGCCCATCAACACGCGGTTTTTTAACGTGGTAAAACCTAAATCCAGCGGGGCGAACAGCGACGGGTAGCTCATAAAATTGTCCAGTATGTAAAATAATTGTTATGTGGTCGGATGAGTTCTAATTTAGCCGTCGCCGGGGAAAAGGGAAAAGGGGAGTGCGGGGTTTGTGATGGGATTCAAAAAGAATACGCCCATTGGTAACGCCGGATGCGACGCTTGCCGCGTCTTATCC
>NZ_AEJZ01000057.1:0-16611 GCF_000208525.1 Escherichia sp. TW14182 | reverse complement strand
TGCCGGATGCGGCGTAAACGCCTTATCCGGTCTACATCGGCCTTTATGGCTTGCTGCGACGAACACCAACCCTTACCCCTGACGCTTATCTTCCGTATTCGTCTCAAAATCACTGGCGTCATGGCGCTCATGCAACTGCTCGTTCAGCGGTCCGTTGGTGCGGTTAACAATACGCCCACGCTTCACCGCCGGACGTTCGCCCACTTCTTTCGCCCAGCGTTGCACGTGCTTATAACTGCCCGCATCAAGAAACTCTGCGGCATCATATACGCCGCCTAACACCACGTTGCCAAACCACGGCCAGATTGCCATATCAGCAATGGTGTACTCATCGCCCGCAACAAACTTATGCTGCGCCAGTTGCTTATCAAGCACGTCGAGCAGGCGCTTGGCTTCCATGGTAAAGCGGTTGATGGCGTACTCAATTTTCACCGGCGCGTAATGGTAAAAGTGACCAAAACCACCGCCGAGGAACGGCGCAGCGCCCTGTAACCAGAACAACCAGTTCAGTGTTTCCGTCCGTTTTGCCAAATCCTGCGGCAAGAAGTAGCCAAATTTCTCTGCCAGATAAAGCAGGATCGAACCAGACTCAAACACGCGGATTGGCGGATTATGCGTATGATCGCGCAGCGCGGGGATCTTCGAGTTCGGATTCACTTCCACAAAGCCGCTGGAGAATTGATCGCCATCGCCAATGCGAATCAGCCAGGCGTCGTACTCTGCACCAGTAACGCCCAGCGCCAGCAGCTCCTCAAGCATAATCGTTACTTTCTGACCGTTTGGCGTGCCCAGAGAATAGAGCTGTAACGGGTGCTTGCCAACCGGCAGCGTTTTTTCATGCGTCGGGCCAGAAACCGGGCGATTGATATTGGCGAATGCGCCGCCAGCAGATTTATCCCACGTCCAGACTTTCGCGGGCTGATAAGTATTGTCTGTCATACTGAATTGCCTTCTGAGTGGTAGTGTTGAAGCAGTGTAGCAGTTCGATTGCTATACAGATTGTGAATTTTTTAACCCTTTGCGCCAGCCGCTGCGTTGAGGTGTATGATAAGTCAGACCTCTGTCCGGTTAATGTCGCTGAGCAGGTAATCAGAGCACAACAATTACGCCAACTGCTTAGGTTGTATTGTTAAAGGTAAAGTGATGAGCAAAGGAACGACCAGCCAGGATGCCCCGTTCGGGACATTATTGGGCTACGCCCCAGGTGGTGTAGCAATCTACTCTTCAGATTACAGTTCTCTCGATCCGCAGGAATACGAAGATGACGCCGTATTCCGTAGCTATATCGACGACGAATATATGGGCCACAAATGGCAATGCGTTGAATTTGCTCGCCGTTTTCTCTTTCTGAATTACGGTGTGGTCTTCACAGACGTGGGTATGGCGTGGGAGATTTTCTCGCTGCGCTTCCTGCGTGAAGTGGTTAACGACAACATCCTGCCGTTGCAGGCATTTCCTAACGGTTCGCCGCGTGCGCCAGTCGCGGGTGCGCTTCTTATCTGGGATAAAGGCGGAGAATTTAAAGACACCGGCCATGTCGCCATCATTACCCAATTGCATGGCAACAAAGTTCGCATTGCTGAACAAAACGTGATTCATTCCCCGTTGCCGCAAGGGCAGCAGTGGACGCGCGAACTGGAGATGGTGGTCGAAAACGGCTGCTATACCCTCAAAGACACGTTTGATGACACCACCATTCTGGGCTGGATGATCCAGACGGAAGATACTGAATACAGCTTACCGCAGCCGGAAATTGCAGGCGAGCTGCTGAAAATCAGCGGAGCGCGCCTGGAAAACAAAGGCCAGTTTGACGGTAAATGGCTGGATGAAAAAGATCCGCTGCAAAACGCCTATGTGCAGGCCAACGGTCAGGTGATCAATCAGGATCCATATCATTATTACACCATTACCGAGAGTGCCGAGCAGGAGCTGATTAAAGCTACCAACGAGCTGCACCTGATGTATCTTCACGCTACCGATAAGGTGCTGAAAGATGACAACCTGCTGGCATTGTTCGATATTCCAAAAATCCTCTGGCCGCGTTTGCGCCTCTCCTGGCAGCGTCGCCGGCACCATATGATCACTGGTCGCATGGATTTCTGTATGGATGAGCGTGGCCTGAAGGTCTACGAATACAATGCCGATTCCGCCTCTTGTCATACTGAAGCAGGCTTGATCCTCGAACGTTGGACGGAGCAAGGCTATAAAGGCAACGGCTTCAATCCGGCGGAAGGGCTGATTAACGAACTGGCAGGCGCATGGAAACACAGTCGTGCACGTCCATTTGTCCATATCATGCAGGACAAAGATATCGAGGAGAACTATCACGCGCAGTTTATGGAGCAGGCGCTGCAACAGGCGGGCTTTGAAACGCGTATCTTGCGCGGGCTGGATGAACTGGGCTGGGATGCTGCCGGGCAACTGATTGATGGGGAAGGGCGACTGGTTAACTGCGTATGGAAAACCTGGGCGTGGGAAACGGCGTTTGATCAGATTCGTGAAGTCAGCGACCGTGAGTTTGCTGCGGTGCCGATTCGTACCGGGCATCCGCAAAATGAAGTGCGTCTTATCGACGTATTGCTGCGCCCGGAAGTGCTGGTCTTTGAGCCGCTGTGGACGGTGATCCCCGGCAACAAAGCGATTCTGCCGATCCTTTGGTCGCTGTTCCCGCACCATCGCTATCTGCTGGATACTGATTTCACTGTTAATGATGAACTGGTGAAAACCGGTTATGCCGTGAAGCCGATTGCCGGTCGCTGTGGCAGCAATATTGACCTCGTCAGCCATCATGAAGAGGTGCTTGATCAGACCAGCGGTAAATTTGCCGAGCAGAAAAACATCTATCAACAGTTGTGGTGCTTGCCGAAAGTGGACGGTAAATACATCCAGGTATGTACCTTCACCGTTGGCGGCAACTATGGCGGGACTTGCTTGCGCGGCGATGAATCACTGGTCATCAAAAAAGAGAGTGATATTGAACCGTTAATTGTGGTGAAAGAGTAATACATGTTGTAGCAACCTCGTACTGATTATAAAGAGTAATCAGTACGGGGATTAATCAAAATATTTAATGTTTATATATTTTATTATTTATTCATTTCATGCTTGAATATATGGACTGGCGAAATGTCTGTGTATTAATTATATCTAATAATTTTGAATGAATGCTTATTGTCTGATACACAAGAAATAACACTCTTTTTATCGTTAAAAATGATATTTCACTTTGCCCGCGCCGTGAAAGTCACTGATAATGCCTCCGTTCGTAAATTCAAAATGGCGTAATCTAATATATGCTAAATTTATTTGTTGGCCTTGATATATATACGGGGCTTTTGTTATTACTTGCTCTGGCATTTGTGTTGTTCTACGAAGCAATCAATGGTTTTCATGACACGGCAAATGCGGTGGCAACCGTTATTTATACCCGAGCCATGCAACCACAACTTGCTGTGGTGATGGCGGCATTTTTTAACTTTTTTGGCGTATTGCTTGGCGGACTTAGCGTCGCCTATGCCATCGTCCATATGTTGCCAACCGATTTGCTGCTGAATATGGGGTCAACCCACGGTCTGGCGATGGTCTTTTCCATGCTGCTGGCGGCGATTATCTGGAATCTGGGAACGTGGTTTTTTGGTTTACCGGCCTCCAGTTCGCATACTTTAATTGGCGCGATTATCGGCATCGGTTTAACTAATGCGATGTTAACCGGCTCATCGGTGATGGACGCGTTAAATCTGCGTGAAGTGACCAAGATTTTCTCCTCACTGATTGTCTCCCCAATTGTGGGGCTGGTGATTGCGGGAGGACTGATTTTCCTGCTGCGTCGCTTCTGGAGCGGCACGAAAAAGCGTGACCGTATTCACCGCATTCCTGAAGATCGCAAAAAGAAAAAAGGCAAACGTAAACCGCCATTCTGGACGCGTATTGCACTGATTGTTTCCGCTGCGGGCGTGGCGTTTTCGCATGGTGCGAACGATGGACAAAAAGGGATCGGTCTGGTGATGCTGGTGCTGGTGGGAATTGCGCCCGCCGGGTTTGTCGTCAATATGAACGCCTCCGGCTATGAAATTACCCGTACCCGCGATGCTGTCACTAACTTTGAACATTATCTGCAACAGCATCCTGAATTGCCGCAGAAATTGATTACGATGGAACCCCCGCTGCCTGCGACTCAGACGGATGGCACACAAGTGACGGAGTTTCACTGTCATCCGGCAAATACCTTTGATGCCATCGCGCGCGTTAAAACGATGTTGCCGGGCAATATGGAAAGCTATGAGCCGTTAAACGTGACTCAGCGCAGTCAGCTGCGCCGCATTATGCTTTGCATCTCTGATACTTCCGCGAAGCTGGCGAAACTGCCAGGCGTCAGTAAAGAAGACCAGAACCTGCTGAAAAAACTGCGCAGCGATATGTTAAGTACCATTGAATACGCTCCGGTGTGGATCATTATGGCGGTGGCACTGGCGCTGGGTATTGGCACCATGATTGGCTGGCGTCGTGTGGCGATGACCATCGGTGAGAAGATTGGTAAGCGTGGCATGACGTATGCGCAAGGCATGGCGGCGCAGATGACGGCGGCGGTATCTATTGGCCTTGCCAGTTATATTGGGATGCCAGTTTCCACAACACACGTACTTTCTTCGGCGGTAGCAGGGACGATGGTCGTGGATGGTGGAGGCTTACAGCGTAAAACGGTAACCAGCATCCTGATGGCGTGGGTGTTTACCTTACCGGCGGCGATTTTTCTGTCTGGTAGTTTGTACTGGATAGCATTGCAGTTAATTTAACCTTCCTGAAAATGCCCGGTACTGGCGATCGGGCATTTCCATTTTTGGCTAGTGATAACCACGCGCGGTCATAAAATCCGTAATCGCTTTTTCTGCATCAACCAACACCTGTTCCAGTGGCTGATTGGCATCGATATCAACCAGTTGTGCACCACCAAAGGTTAACTGTGGCGTTATGGCAATCTTCCTCGCCAGCGATTCCCGTTTATGGTCGGGTTTACGCGCGCAGGCAACTTCAAGGTCAACATTGAGTTTGATAACCAAATCAGGCTTATGACTTGCCATCCAGTGAAACGCTTTACGTTCCTGGCTTGCCAGCCATGAGACAAAACGACCGCCTTTAACGTTAGGTGGAAACACCGTACCATCGTAAGCGCCAGGAATTTGGTTCTGCGGAAAACGGTCGGTTAAAACAATTAACCCGCGACGACGACAGGCGAGCATATGACGAAAGCGCAGTAAGCGACGGGCAACAAACGCCGTAATTACCAGCGCCGGAACCGGCCCCGGTAATTTTTTTGCCGTTTTCACTTCATTTTTTTCAATGGTTTTATGCAGGGATTTTCCCATCAACGGTAGTTTTGTCACCGCGCGTCCGACATTCCCTGCCTGTTTTCCAAGATGAACTCTTTCGGCGGCACCATATTTTTCGACAACGGTAATAAGATGTTCACACACCGTTGACTTGCCTGAACCATCGCTACCAATAACGGCAATTAATGGAGGGGTTATTGACTGCATGAATATATCCTTAAATTTAAATATCCACCCAAAATATTTATTTGATTAATATGTTTTTATGAAAGTGTAATTCAGGTCAATACCACAATTAACCATTGTCACAATAAGATTGAGCAGATATTCTGAGCACGGACCACGTAATATTCAATACATTATTTGCTGCCGGGTTTTTCGTGAATCAACGTAATATGTCAATAATTAATTCCACGCCAGTGCGTGTTATTGCCATTGTGGGGTGTGATGGTTCAGGTAAATCGACTCTCACAGCAAGTTTGGTGAATGAACTGGCAACAAAAATGCCAACAGAACACATTTATCTCGGGCAGTCTTCCGGGAGAATTGGCGAATGGATATCACAGCTCCCCATTATTGGTGCTCCTTTTGGGCGTTATCTGCGGGGTAAAGCGGCACATGTGCATGAAAAGGCGTCAACGCCGCCTGGCAATATTACCGCACTGGTTATTTATTTGCTTTCCTGCTGGCGAGCCTACAAGTTTCGCAAAATGTTGCGTAAAAGCCAGCAGGGTTATCTGTTGATTACCGACCGTTACCCACAGGTCGAAGTGCCAGGTTTTCGCTTTGATGGTCCGCAACTGGCAAAAACCTCTGGCGGTAACGGCTGGATAAAAATGTTAAGGCAACGCGAGCTGAAACTATACCAGTGGATGGCGTCTTATTTGCCCGTGTTATTGATTCGTCTTGCTATTGATGAACAGACGGCATTTTCCCGCAAACCCGATCATCAACTGGCGGCGTTACAGGAAAAAATCGCCGTTACGCCACAACTGACGTTCAATGGCGCAAAGATACTGGAACTGGACGGGCGACAACCTGCTGATGAAATCCTGCAAGCCTCATTATGCGCGATTCACGCCGCGCTTTTCTGATCACCAAAATGGATAAGGGATGATTGAACGAATGGATGCACTACAAACGCAAACTGTTAACAGTACAACCGCGCCGCAACCCAACTATATTCCGGGGCTGATTGCGGTGGTCGGGTGCGATGGCACCGGTAAATCCACATTGACCACCGATTTGGTTAAATCGCTGCAACAACACTGGCAAACTGAGCGTCGTTATCTGGGGCTGCTATCCGGCGAAGACGGCGACAAAATTAAACGCTTGCCGCTCGTTGGCGTCTGGCTGGAACGGCGTCTGGCGGCCAAATCCTCGAAAACCCAAAGCATGAAAACCAAATCTCCGGCGCTATGGGCGGCGGTGATTATGTATTGCTTCTCGCTGCGAAGAATGGCGAATCTGCGCAAGGTTCAGCGGCTGGCGCAAAGTGGCGTTCTGGTGGTCAGCGATCGCTTTCCGCAGGCTGAAATTTCCGGTTTTTATTATGACGGACCGGGGATTGGCGTCGAACGTGCCAGCGGCAAAATCAACATGTTTCTGGCGCAGCGCGAGCGACGCTTATATCAACAAATGGCGCAATATCGTCCTGAATTAATTATTCGTCTGGGCATTGATATTGATACTGCCATCTCCCGCAAGCCAGATCACGACTATGTCGAGTTGCAGGACAAAATCGGCGTCATGTCGAAGATTGGCTATAACGGCACAAAAATTCTTGAGATTGATTCCAGAGCGCCCTACAGCGAAGTGCTGGAACAGGCGCAGAAAGCGGTTTCTCTGGTTGCCATCGTTTCTGACCGCCGAAGTTTAACTTAAGGCTGGCGGGCTATTTTTCATTATCAACGATAAGGTCTGGCTGAATTGGCGGGTTTTAACATCAAACATTGGTTTGCAGATGGAGCCTTTCGCACCATTATTCGCAATAGCGCCTGGTTAGGCTCCAGCAATGTCGAGAGCGCCTTGCTGGGCTTACTGGCGCTCTCGTGCGCTGGTAAAGGGATGACGCCAGCGATGTTTGGCGTACTGGTGATTGTGCAATCGTATGCCAAGTCGATCAGCGATTTTATTAAGTTTCAGACATGGCAGTTGGTAGTGCAGTACGGAACGCCAGCCTTAACCAACAATAATCCCCAACAATTTCGCAATGTCGTCTCGTTTTCCTTTTCGCTGGATATCGTCAGCGGCGCGGTGGCGATTGTCGGCGGCATTGCCTTACTGCCATTTCTTTCTCACTCATTAGGTCTGGATGACCAAAGTTTTTGGCTGGCGGCGCTCTATTGCACGCTCATTCCTTCAATGGCTTCCTCCACGCCGACCGGCATTCTGCGTGCGGTAGATCGCTTCGATTTGATTGCTGTACAGCAGGCGACGAAGCCTTTTCTGCGCGCAGCGGGGAGCGTAATCGCCTGGTATTTTGACTTTGGTTTTGCGGGGTTTGTTATAGCCTGGTACGCCTCAAATCTGGTTGGCGGCACCATGTACTGGTGGTTTGCTGCGCGCGAATTGCGCCGCAGAAATATCCATAACGCGTTTAAATTGAATCTTTTCGAGTCTGCCCGACACATCAAAGGGGCGTGGAGTTTTGTCTGGTCAACCAACATTGCCCACTCCATCTGGTCGGCGCGTAACTCGTGCAGCACAGTGCTGGTGGGGATTGTGTTGGGGCCAGCCGCAGCCGGGTTATTTAAAATTGCCATGACATTCTTCGACGCAGCCGGGACGCCGGCGGGTTTGCTGGGTAAAAGTTTTTATCCAGAGGTAATGCGCTTAGATCCGCGCACTACCAGACCGTGGTTGTTAGGCGTGAAGTCAGGGTTACTGGCTGGCGGAATCGGTGTTCTGGTGGCGCTCGCGGTGCTAATCGTCGGCAAGCCGCTCATTTCGCTGGTATTTGGCGTCAAATATCTCGAAGCATATGACCTGATCCAGGTGATGCTTGGCGCGATTGTTATTTCGATGCTGGGCTTCCCGCAGGAGTCATTGCTATTGATGGCGGGTAAACAGCGAGCCTTCCTCGTGGCGCAAACCATCGCTTCAATCGGCTACATCGTTTTGCTGTTCATGTTTTGTCATCTGTTTGGCGTGCTGGGAGCAGCGTTTGCTTATTTCGGCGGTCAATGTCTGGACGTGGCGCTCTCACTAATTCCGACCTTAAAGGCGTTCTTTCAGCGCCATTCATTGCTTTATAACGCAGCCGGAGAGAAATCCTGATGATGAGAAAATATTTCCCGCTTGAGGCGAGCGAGCGTTTATTTGTTGCGATTGAGGAAGATGATGTTGTTGACGCGCAGGTCAGTTTGCCGCCGACAATCGCCCTGGGTTGTACCGCCGAAATCATCCATGATAATTACGCGTTATGCCTGCAATTCTGGCTAAATGGCGTTGATCATAAGGAGTTGCTGCGTTTAATCCATAAACAAGCCAAAGGCGAGGGACTTACGGCTGACGAGCGCAAACAATTTAAATACATGCGAGCGCGCTATAAGCATTTACGTTTTGCTCAACGGTTGTATTTAAAGAAGCATCAGGCCGGATTTTTATTCGGCAAAACGACGGTATGTCTGGGCCATTTTCAGGATGGTTTTCGTAACGGTAAGAAAAATATCGTGTCGTATTACGGTAACCTGTTACGGATTTATTTAAGCTCTCCGGTCTGGTCGTTAGTGAACTGGTCATTACGCCATAGCCAGTTAGAAAGCGTTAACGGTTTTATTGCCTATCGGCAAAAGCAAATGCATATCCTGAAAGAGATTATTGCCAAACCGCGACTAACCGGCAGGGAATTTCATGATGTGCGAAAAATCATCAGTCAGCAGGTTTCTTATTACGACACCCTAAGATCGCTTGATCCTGAAAATAAAGAGGCGTTACAGATTTCCCGCTTCCTCGCTGCCATTAATGGTCTGATGGGGGATAAGCACGACGACATGGTGGCGGATGATATGGAAAACCGCCGGTCATATGACGCACCGGTGGCGCTGGATAGCGATATTCGCCAGCGTTTAGAGCTGCTTATCTCGCGTTTTCCGCTATATCCGGAGCAATAATGCCATCTCGTCGGATTGTCGCTCTGATTATCGCACTCTTAGCACCAGGCACGGCGGCGCATAATTTCATCAATGGGAAGCAGGTTACGCCTGTTTATATCCAGGAAGGCGGCGAGCTACTGCTTAATAACGACGAAATTTACTACCAAAAGTGGAACAGTACGCAACTGAAGGGAAAAGTCCGCATTATCCAGTATATCGCCGGGCGCAAGTCGGCAAAGAAAAAGAACTCACTGTTAATCAAAGCAGTAGAAGTGGCGAACTTTCCGCAAGATCGTTTTCAGCCCACCACCATTGTGAATACCGATGATGCTATCTTTGGTACAGGCTATTTTGTGAGCGGTAAAATCGAGAAAAATAAACGCCGCTATCCATGGGCGCAATTCGTTATTGACGGCAATGGTCTGGGACGCGTTGCCTGGCTATTACCGGAGCAGAGTTCAACCATTCTGGTATTGAATAAAGCCGGGCAAATTCAGTGGGCAAAGGACGGCAGCCTGACGCCGGAAGAGGTAGATCATGTTATTGCGCTGGCGCAGAAGCTGATCAATGAATAAAAAACTCAAAGGATTGAGGGCGTTAGTGAGATGAAGCTGGTTGAACATTACATCATGCGCGGTACGCGCCGTCTGGTGCTGATTATCGTCGGTTTTCTGATCTTTATTTTCGCCAGCTATTCCGCACAGCGTTATCTGACCGAAGCGGCAAATGGCACTTTAGCTCTCAACGTTGTGCTGGATATCGTTTTCTACAAAGTGCTGATTGCACTGGAGATGTTGTTACCGGTTGGCCTGTATGTGTCGGTTGGCGTGACGCTTGGGCAGATGTATACCGACTCAGAAATTACCGCAATTTCTGCGGCGGGAGGCAGCCCGGCGCGTTTGTATAAAGCTGTTCTTTACCTTGCAATACCGTTAAGTATTTTTGTCACCGTTTTGTCGATGTATGGTCGGCCGTGGGCTTATGCGCAGATTTATCAACTGGAGCAACAGTCGCAGTCGGAGTTGGATGTCCGCCAGCTACGGGCAAAGAAATTTAATACTAACGATAATGGGCGGATGATCCTCTCGCAGACGGTTGATCAAGACAATAATCGCCTGACTGACGCGCTGATATACACTTCTACAGCCAATCGAACCCGCATTTTTCGTGCCCGCTCCGTTGATGTTATCGATCCCTCTCCGGACAAACCGACCGTCATGTTGCATAACGGCACAGCCTATCTTCTCGATCATCAGGGCAATGACGACAACGAACAGATCTACCGCAATCTACAATTACATCTGAATCCGCTGGATCAAAGCCCTAACGTCAAACGCAAAGCGAAATCGGTCACGGAGCTGGCGCATTCTGTATTTCCTGCCGATCATGCCGAATTGCAATGGCGACAAAGCCGTGGCGTGACTGCGTTGTTAATGGCATTGATGGCTATCTCTTTAAGTCGGGTAAAACCACGGCAGGGGCGATTTTCTACCTTATTGCCTTTAACGTTACTGTTTATTGCCATTTTTTATGGCGGAGACGTTTGCCGCACTCTGGTGGCAAACGGTGCAATTCCTGTTATCCCTGGTTTGTGGTTAGTGCCTGGACTGATGTTGACTGGTTTGTTAGTGCTGGTCGCACGCGACTTCTCTTTGCTGCAGAAATTTTCCCGATGAATGTCTTCAGTCGCTATTTAATCCGTCACCTGTTTCTCGGTTTTGCCGCTGCTGCAGGGCTACTGCTGCCGCTTTTTACCACCTTCAACCTGATTAACGAGCTGGATGATGTCAGCCCTGGTGGTTATCGCTGGACTCAGGCGGTGCTGGTGGTGGTGATGACCCTGCCGCGCACACTGGTCGATCTTGCGCCGTTTATCGCGTTATTAGGGGGGATTGTCGGTCTCGGGCAGTTATCGAAAAACAGTGAACTTACCGCCATTCGCAGCACGGGATTTTCCATTTTCCGTATCGCGCTGGTGGCGCTGGTCGCCGGAATGCTGTGGGCAGTCTCGTTAGGCGCGATTGATGAGTGGGTAGCGTCGCCATTGCAGCAACAGGCGATGCAAATCAAATCGACCGCCACCGCGTTAGGGGTAGACGATGACATCACTGGCAACATGTTGTGGGCCAGACGTGACAATGAATTTGTGACGGTGAAATCGCTGAATGAACAGGGCCAGCCGGTAGGTGTGGAGATATTTCATTACCGCGACGATCTGTCACTCGAATCTTACATTTACGCGCGCAGCGCCACCATCGAAGACGATAAAACGTGGCTCCTGCACGGTGTGAATCATAAAAAATGGCTTAACGGCAAAGAAACGCTGGAAACATTAGATAATCTGCCGTGGCAATCGGCATTCACCAGTATGAATCTCGAAGAGTTATCGATGCCGGGTAATAGCTTTTCTGTCCGCCAGCTCAACCATTACATCCATTATTTGCAGGCAACCGGGCAACCGAGCAGTGAATATCGTCTGGCACTGTGGGAAAAGCTGGGACACCCCATCTTAACTCTGTCGATGATTTTACTGGCTGTGCCGTTTACCTTTAGCGCCCCGCGTTCGCCGGGAATGGGCAGCCGTCTTGCTGTGGGCGTCATCGTTGGCTTGCTTACCTGGATTAGCTATCAAATCATAGTCAACCTGGGATTGTTATTTGCGTTGAGCGCCCCCGTTACTGCGCTAGGTTTACCAATCGCATTTGTGCTGGTGGCGTTGAGTCTGGTGTATTGGTATGACAGACAACACTAAACCCGCCGTGGCGTAATACCACGACGGGTTAACATTACTGTTTCAGCGTGGCGAACGCCTGAATGATGGCATCGATTTGTTCGCGGCTGTGAGCGGCGTTAACGCTACAGCGCAGCAGCGTAATGCCTGCCGGCGCGGCAGGTGGCAGGATAAGATTCACATATACGCCCAGTGAGATAAGCTCGCGCCAGATGCGTAGCCCTTCCTCTTTCGAACCGATTATCACTGGCACTACCGGGCTAATATGCGAGCTTAGCTCGTAACCCAATTTTTGCAGACCGTCATACAGATGGTTGGCGTTATCCATCAATTTTTG
Source organism: Escherichia sp. TW14182 (assembly GCF_000208525.1). NCBI lineage: Bacteria > Pseudomonadati > Pseudomonadota > Gammaproteobacteria > Enterobacterales > Enterobacteriaceae > Escherichia > Escherichia sp. TW14182. The sequence continues at coordinate 4,119 of NZ_AEJZ01000057.1, read as the reverse complement.
CCGCAACTCTGGTTGTGTGGCAATGGTTCTTAACGACGAGCGCACGGTCGCAATGCAGGAAGGAGAAGGGGAGGCGGTAAAAATATACGGGCGGCTGCCGTAGCGCAGCACTTCCATCGCTTCCGAACCGACAGCAAAACCGCCAATCGAGGCCAGACTTTTACTGAAGGTACCAACGATAATATCCACATCATCTTCAACGCCGACAGCTTCAGCCAGTCCACGCCCCGTTGCACCTAACACGCCAAACGAATGCGCTTCATCGACAATCAAATAACCGCCGAGACGACGTTTGATATCAACAATTTCCGCCAGCGGTGCAACGTCGCCGAGCATACTGTAGATGCCCTCAACGATGATAATCGCCTCTTTCGCCCGTTCGCCGAGGCGAATCATGCGACGTTCCAGATCGTTGGCGTCGTTATGGCGAAAACGAATAATTTCCGCGCCGCCGAGAGAGCAGGCATCATAAATACTGGCGTGGCTGTCGGCATCCAGCAACACTACGGCGTTATGGTCGGCAAGTGCGCTGATGACGCCTAAATTGGCGGTATAACCAGTTGAAAAAACAATAGCAGTAGGGCGATTGAAAAACTCGGCAATCTCTTTTTCTAACGCCAGATGCGGCGCATAGCTGCCATTCGCCATTCGAGAACCGGTGGTGCCGGTGCCTTGTGCCGCTAACGCTGCCTGACCTTCGGCGATGGCCTCGTTATTGAAGGTTAAACCGAGATAATTATTGGTTCCGGCCAGGATCACTTTTTTATTGCCGATACGCCCTTCGGTGGCGGAATAGACTTCATCAATACAGGTGCCAAACGGTGTTAAACCGTTATCACTAAATTGCAGTCGCTCGCCAGCAAGACGCGCATATTTATCGTATAGCCCCATTATTTATTCTCCAGCCATGGAAGTAGTGTTTCCATTAATTGCGCAGGGGTTTTGACATCCAGCAGAATATTAATAGGAATGGAAATATCGAATCTGTCTTCCAGCATCATTAAGAGATCCATCACCTTGATCGACTCCAGGCCAAGATCGTTGACGAGATCGCTGTCGGGCTTAATTTCCACACCGTTTTCGACCAAATCCTGTAAACAGGAAAGGATGTAATCCATTACTATTTCACGATTTACCATAGAAACGTTAACACACCTTTAAACAAGACAATCAAAATAGCCCGTTGCGTAATGCGTGTTCCAGGCTAATCCCGGGAAACCAGTTAATATCTTCAGAAATACGGTTATTACTTGCCGACCAGTCGGCATGGGTTAATTCACGAATTTTTGAGCGCGTCAGCATTGGCTCTTTACCAGACAGACGACTTAATGTTGTGCTGATATCCGCAAGGCAGGTGAGCAACGGTAGAGGAATGCCGACCATCCGCACGGAACCACGACGGGCGGCAGCAGCAAGCTGTTGTACGCGTTGCCAGTCATAGCCGCCGGGGACGCCATCGCATAACTCATACGTTTGCGTTGGTACAGTTTCGGCGCTTAACCACTGGCCTACAGCTTGCGCGAAATCGGTAACGTGCAGGAAAGAGAGTTGTGTATCTGGCGCACCAAGTCGTGGCAGCAGGCCGCGCAGCATCCAGTCAAACAGCGGTTTTAGCTCTTTATCGCCGGGGCCATAGACTGCTGTCGGACGAAAAATTCCCAGCATTATTTCGTCAGCCATTGCGATAAGCCGTTGTTCGGCGACGTGTTTGGATTTTGCATACCAGGAGAGTTCAGGATGGCGCGCCGCCAGCGAAGAGATAAACAGAAAACGTTGGCAAAAGCCGCTCTCTTTTGCCGCTTGCATCAGGCGCAGGCTGCCGTCAACGTTACAGCGGGTAAAAATCTCTTCTTTGTGTCCGCGCACTTGCCCGGCACAATGAACCACCGCACTGGCACCGGCAACCAGCTCGCTAAGCGAATGCGTGTCTTCCAGCGAACCACGCACCCAGATGAGGTTATCGCTGACGTGAGCGCGGGCAGTACGCGTCAACGCGCGAACATGAAAGCCGCGAACGAGCAGGTTATCGATAATATATTTACCAATAAACCCGGTAGCACCCGTCACCGCGACTGTTTGGCTCATACGAGAGATTCCTGCACTGGGGGATTAGCGGCGACGGCCTTCTGATAACGTTTTTTCGCTTCCGCGCGGGCGGGTTTGCCGGAAGACGTGCGGGGAATACTGTGGGGCGGTAACAGATCGATAGCCGCTGTCACGCCAAACTCGCTTTGTATCCGCGCCGCCAGCGAGTGGATAAGCTGCCTGCGACGTGCTTCGTCACTAATCCGACACTGGATCTGCAAAATGATTTTTTCCTGGGCGGTAACAAACGCAATGGCATCGCCAGAGTGGATTTCCGGCTCCTGCTCCGCCAGGTACTCAATATCCTGCGGCCAGATATTGCGGCCACGAATAATAATCAGATCTTTAATGCGCCCGGTGACATACAAATAACCGTTCAGCAGATAGCCGAGGTCGCCGGTATCTAACCAGCCCGTCGCGGCAATCTCGTCTTGCGAAACCTGGTCGCCAAAGTACCCGCTCATCAGGCTGGGGCCGGAGATGCAAATATGGCCTACTACACGTTCCGCAACCGGCATACCTGCTTCATTGCGGATTTCAATGCCATGTTCCGGCAATGCTTTTCCGCAGTTGACGAAAGTCGATACGGCGCGTGTTTCAGCACCCGGCGTAACAGCTTTACCCTGATATTCGAGGATGTCGCGATCCACTTCGTTAACTACAACGCCGGAGGTTTCGTCAGAAAAACTGACGGCAAGCGCGTTCTCTGCCAGCCCGTAGCATGGCATGAAAGTTTTATCGTCAAAGTTAGCCTGACGGAAACATTCAGCAAATTGATGGAGTTGCTCTGCGGAGATTGGCTCAGCGCCAATACCGGCGACGCGCCAGCAGGAGAGATCCAGTTCAGCGAGATCTTTTTCATTCACACGGCGCTGGCACAGTTCATAGCCAAACGGTGGCGCAACGGAAACGGTGCCGCGATTTTTGCTGATCAATTTAAGCCATTGCAGCGGGCGCATGGCGAAATCCTGAGTGCGCAAGTAATCCACTGAAAGCTGCGTGGCGACGGGGGTCAGGAGAAAGCCGACCAGTCCCATATCATGGTAGAAAGGCAGCCAGGAGACGCAGCGGTCGCCAGGGCGTAATTTAATGCCATCGTGGCTGATAGCACGTAGATTGGCCATCACTTCGCGATGAGTAATGATGACGCCACGAGGAAAACGGGTGCTGCCGGAGGTGTACTGGAGGTAGGCGATATCGTCTGGAACGGGATGCTGGAGCGTAATGTCGGCTTCCGGCAAGGATTTAAACCAGGCATGGCTTAACACATGCAACTCAGGGTTGTCATGCGTCGCGGCATTGACTAACGGTAACCACTCATCGCCGGTGATAATCGCGGCAGGCTGACAGCTTGCCAGTAAGCCCTGCAATTTGGCGCTCCAGGAATCTCGCTGACCGACCCCCATCGGAATCGCCAACGGGACGGCGACTAACCCGGCATACTGGCAGGCAAAAAATGCTTCGACAAACCCGCTACTGGTTTCGGCAATCAGCGCCACGCGATCGCCTTTTTTCAGGTTCAGCGATAATAACCGCTTTGCGCCTGCTTCGGCATGTGCTTTTAAATTGTGATATTCCAGTTCATCTTCAAGCTGGCAACGTCTGTCATAAAAGTTCATTCCGGCGCGGCCCAGAGCGGCATAATCCAAAGCATCAACCAGCGTTGGAAAATCGGCATAGCGCATAGGCAGGGAATACGTAAAAATTTTATTAGACATATACACCACGAGAAAATTGGATATCAAAAATAAAATGACAATAATGCGGTGGATTATATATGCATAAAAGATAAATGAGATAGTATTTTCACGGGTGCGATATTGAACATTGATTTAAATAATGATTTTAACTTTTTTTGTTTTTATTGTGAATAATATTTGATTTGTGAATATATTAAGCAAATGGCCTGTCTGGCCGCATTAAGCACTAAATATTAATATTTTCAGATAATGTAGGTGATGGTTTTATCGCAATAATTAAAAGCAGTATTTTATATTCATCGGATGGGTGATGCTGCCAACTTACTGATTTAGT
>NZ_AEJZ01000058.1:0-8855 GCF_000208525.1 Escherichia sp. TW14182 | reverse complement strand
TTCCTGCTGGCTATCAACATCGGCGGGGCATTCCAGCCGCTGTTTGACGTCGGTTCCGTGGCACTCTTTGTGCATGGTATTCAGTGGATTGGCTACACGCTCCACTTCCCTGACTGGCTGACTATCTTCCTCGCCCAGGGGCTGGGTGGCGGTATTAACACCGTTCTGCCACTGGTGCCGCAGATCGGCATGATGTACCTGTTCCTCTCCTTCCTCGAGGACTCCGGGTATATGGCGAGAGCGGCATTTGTGATGGACCGTCTGATGCAAGCGTTGGGTCTGCCAGGGAAATCCTTTGTGCCGTTGATCGTTGGCTTCGGTTGTAACGTACCGTCGGTGATGGGTGCGCGCACTCTTGATGCTCCGCGTGAACGTCTGATGACTATCATGATGGCGCCATTTATGTCCTGCGGTGCTCGTCTGGCAATCTTCGCAGTATTTGCTGCCGCGTTCTTCGGGCAGAATGGCGCGCTGGCTGTGTTCTCACTGTATGTCATCGGTATTGTGATGGCGGTACTGACGGGTCTGATGCTCAAATACACCATTATGCGCGGTGAAGCGACGCCGTTTGTCATGGAGCTACCGGTCTATCACGTACCACACATTAAGAGTCTGATTATCCAGACCTGGCAGCGTTTGAAAGGCTTCGTTCTGCGCGCCGGTAAAGTGATTATCATCGTCAGCATTTTCCTGAGCGCATTCAACAGCTTCTCGCTGAGTGGGAAAATCGTCGATAACATCAACGACTCGGCGCTGGCCTCTGTCAGCCGCGTGATCACTCCAGTCTTCAAGCCGATTGGCGTGCATGAAGATAACTGGCAGGCAACGGTTGGACTGTTTACTGGCGCAATGGCGAAAGAAGTGGTGGTGGGTACTCTCAACACCCTCTATACCGCAGAAAACATTCAGGACGAAGAGTTCAATCCGGCGGAATTTAACCTCGGTGAAGAGCTGTTCAGCGCGGTAGATGAAACCTGGCAGAGCCTGAAAGACACCTTCAGCCTTAGCGTACTGATGAACCCAATTGAAGCCAGCAAAGGCGACGGCGAAATGGGTACTGGGGCAATGGGCGTGATGGATGAGAAATTCGGTAGCGCGGCGGCTGCTTACAGCTATCTGATATTCGTCCTGCTGTATGTACCTTGCATTTCGGTGATGGGTGCCATTGCCCGTGAATCAAGCCGTGGCTGGATGGGCTTCTCCATCCTGTGGGGGCTGAATATCGCTTACTCGCTGGCAACATTGTTCTATCAGGTCGCCAGCTACAGCCAGCACCCGACTTACAGCCTGGTGTGCATTCTGGCGGTTGTCCTGTTTAACATCGTGGTTATTGGCCTGCTGCGCCGCGCGCGTAGTCGAGTCGATATCGAACTACTGGCAAGCCGCAAAACGGTAAGCAGTTGCTGCGCAGCCAGCACCACTGGCGATTGCCACTAAGGACACGGCAATGGCTTCGCTCATTCAGGTGCGTGATTTGCTGGCGTTACGGGGTCGTATGGAAGCAACCCAGATCAGCCAGACGCTGAACACCCCGCAGCCGATGATTAACGCTATGCTGCAACAGCTGGAAAATATGGGCAAAGCGGTACGGATTCAGGAAGAACCTGATGGCTGCCTCTCTGGCAGTTGTAAAAGCTGCCCGGAAGGAAAAGCCTGTCTGCGTGAGTGGTGGATGCTGCGTTAACCTTGTTTCATCGTTCGTTTTGAAAAGCCCGGTATGCATTAGCTACCGGGCTTTTTTGCGTGCGGCTTTCCATAAAAATGCAACTCTTGCAGCATGGAGTAAGTTCCTCTGAAAGCGTCTCGCAGGGATGAAAACTTGCTGATGCACAGCCGTGGAGTGGCGCGTAAAGTCTCGGCATTCAAAAAAACAGGTGAAGGAACGCCATGAGCAAAAAACAGAGTTCCACCCCACACGATGCGCTGTTCAAACTCTTTTTACGCCAACCGGACACGGCACGCGATTTTCTTGCGTTCCATTTACCGGCACCCATCCACGCGCTCTGTGATATGAAAACCCTCAAGCTGGAGTCGAGCAGCTTTATCGATGACGATCTGCGTGAAAGCTATTCCGACGTGCTGTGGTCGGTGAAAACGGAGCAAGGGCCAGGATATATCTATTGCCTGATTGAACATCAAAGCACCTCAAACAGACTGATCGCATTTCGCATGATGCGTTATGCCATTGCCGCAATGCAAAACCACCTTGATGCAGGATACAAAACGTTGCCGATGGTCGTACCGTTGTTGTTTTACCACGGCATTGAAAGCCCCTATCCCTATTCGCTGTGTTGGCTGGATTGTTTCGCCGATCCCAAACTGGCAAGGCAGATTTATGCCTCGGCATTTCCGCTGATTGATGTCACCGTCATGCCTGATGATGAAATCATACAGCACCGACGCATGGCGCTGCTGGAGTTAATTCAAAAACATATTCGTCAACGCGACCTGATGGGGCTGGTAGAGCAAATGGCTTGCTTATTAAGTAGTGGGTACGCTAATGACAGACAAATCAAAGGGCTGTTTAATTACATACTACAAACTGGCGATGCGGTACGTTTTAACGATTTTATCGACGGCGTTGCCGAACGTTCACCGAAACACAAGGAGAGTTTAGTGACTATTGCGGAAAGATTGCGGCAGGAAGGGTTTCAGAACGGTATACGTACCAACGCCCTAAATATTGCCAAAACCATGCTGGATGCCGGAGTCTCTCTTGAGGACGTTCTGCGATTTACCAGCCTGACGGTTGAAGACCTTGCTGAAATAGATCATCAATAACGTAAAGGATGGTTTTAATGACAGATGCAGAAAGAGAATATCTTATTAGTTACCTGATTGGTTATTTATTGGGTCGACGCCTGGAAGCCCTGGATATCGCCAAAAGAATGCTGTAATCCGGAGTCCCTCTTGCAGATATCATGCGCTTTACCGGGGTGTCAGAAGAAGAGTTGGCTGCGGCGAGTCAGGAAGTTCTGTCTCGCCATTTCTAAAGCCACCTACACCCTCTGCTTCAACGCTACCAGCTGCTGACAAAACTCGTCTGGATGCGAAATAAACGGCGCATGAGCCGCTTTGGCGAAGATATATGATTCGCTGTGCGGCCAGAGTTCATCCAGCATCGGCACTACTTTGCGCGGCACCAGACCGTCGAGATAACCATACAATCGCAAAAACGGCATTGGTACATTTTGCAGCGGATAACGAAGATCGACCGTTTTCAGGATTTCCAGCCCACCATTGAGCACGTCAACCTCCGGCATCGGTAATGCCAGAACGGTTTTCTTCAGCGCCCGCGCATCCTGGCGCGCCGTTTCTGTCCCCATGGTTTGCAACGCAAGGAAACGCTCCACCGTACGCTGAAAATCTTCACTTAGCTGCTGCTGGAAACCCGCCAGCACATCCGGTTTTATCCCCGGCCACCCATCACGGGCACTAAAACATGGCGACGATGCTACAGTGACCAGCGCCTGAACACGCTCGGGATAGGCTAATGCAATCTGACTTGCCACCAGCCCGCCCAGGCTCCAGCCTAACCAAATGGCTTTATCCGGTGCCTGTTGCAGCACGACATCAGCCATGTCAGCAAGCGACATCGCACCAAATCCCTGACTGCGCCCGAAGCCAGGCAGATCAACAAGATGTAACGTAAAATGCGAGCTAAGTTCCTCGTCAATGCAACGCCACACTTCGGCATTCAGTCCCCATCCGTGCAGCAGCACAAGATGAACATTCCCCTGACCTTTGGTCTGCCACCAGATGTTATTCATCCGCTATTGTTCTCTTTTCACTTACAAGGATGAACATATGCTAACAGTACCGGGATTATGCTGGCTATGCCGAATGCCGCTGGCGCTAGGTCATTGGGGGATTTGTTCGGTCTGCTCCCGCGCCGCACGTACAGATAAAATGCTATGCCCGCAATGTGGATTACCAGCTACACACTCGTATCTCCCCTGTGGTCGTTGCCTGCAAAAACCACCGCCGTGGCAAAGACTGGTAACCATCGCCAATTATGCGCCGCCGTTAAGCCCGCTCATCCACCAGCTTAAGTTTTCCCGCCGCAGTGAAATCGCCAGTGCGCTAGCACGTTTGTTACTGTTGGAAGTCTTACACGCCCGTCGCACCAGCGAATTACATCTGCCGGATCGCATCGTCAGTGTCCCGCTATGGCGGCATCGCCACTGGCGTCGGGGATTTAATCAGAGCGATTTGCTGTGTCAGCCGTTATCACGCTGGTTGCACTGCCAATGGGATAGCGAAGCCGTCACACGAACAAGAGCCACTGCGCCCCAGCATTTTCTCAACGCCCGTCTGCGCAAGCGCAACCTGAAAAATGCCTTTCGCCTTGAATTGCCCGTGCAAGGTCTCCATATGGTGATTGTGGATGATGTCGTTACCACCGGAAGTACCGTCGCAGAGATTGCGCAGTTGCTTTTACGCAATGGTGCGGCGACTGTCCAGGTCTGGTGCCTTTGTCGAACCTTGTAGAGCCTCGATGATGGGCGTATTATAACCAACTAAAATAGTCAACTATTAGGCCATTACTATGATCCGTATTTCCGATGCTGCACAAGCGCACTTTGCCAAACTGCTGGCAAACCAGGAAGAAGGGACACAAATCCGCGTATTTGTGATTAACCCTGGCACACCTAACGCTGAATGTGGCGTTTCTTATTGTCCGCCTGACGCTGTGGAAGCCACCGACACCGCCCTGAAATTTGACCTACTGACCGCGTATGTTGATGAGTTAAGCGCACCATACCTGGAAGATGCAGAGATCGACTTTGTTACCGACCAACTGGGTTCCCAGCTAACGCTGAAAGCACCGAACGCCAAAATGCGTAAAGTGGCTGACGATGCCCCGCTAATGGAGCGCGTGGAGTATATGCTGCAATCGCAGATTAACCCGCAGCTTGCCGGTCACGGTGGTCGCGTTTCGCTGATGGAAATCACCGAAGACGGTTACGCCATTCTACAATTTGGCGGCGGCTGTAACGGTTGTTCCATGGTCGACGTAACGCTGAAAGAAGGGATCGAAAAGCAGTTGCTGAACGAATTCCCGGAGCTGAAAGGTGTGCGCGATCTCACCGAACACCAGCGCGGCGAACACTCTTACTACTAAGTTATCCCCTCTTTTGTAGATTGCCCGATGCGACGCTAAAGCGTCTTATCGGGCTTTCGTTGTTCTTATGGCGCAGCTTTACTCCATCCCCTTCGTCTCCCCACGATAATATGACCAACCTCTCATAATTTAAATTTACCCCGCTCTGGTGATTCTCAAGCGCATTATGTTACCCGTATCATTCTCATGGGCACCAAACACACTCATAACATCTGACTACACTAATACGTTTTAGGGGTCATCAGCCGTGGTGCCGTTATATCTCTGTTCCCAGTTGGGACAACCAGGATTTGTCGTCAGAAACCTGACGTTACCCATAACAAATTAAAGGCCAGGTAAATCATGCCATTAGTCATTGTTGCTATCGGTGTAATCTTGTTATTACTCCTGATGATCCGCTTCAAAATGAACGGCTTCATCGCTCTCGTCCTCGTGGCGCTTGCTGTTGGATTAATGCAAGGGATGCCGCTGGATAAAGTTATTGGCTCTATCAAAGCCGGTGTCGGCGGGACGCTCGGTAGCCTTGCCCTGATCATGGGGTTTGGTGCGATGCTGGGCAAAATGCTGGCAGACTGTGGCGGCGCACAACGTATCGCCACCACGCTGATTGCCAAATTTGGTAAAAAACACATCCAGTGGGCAGTGGTATTAACCGGTTTTACCGTCGGTTTTGCCCTGTTCTATGAAGTAGGCTTTGTGCTGATGCTGCCGCTGGTATTCACCATCGCCGCTGCTGCAAATATCCCGCTGCTGTATGTTGGTGTACCAATGGCAGCTGCACTGTCTGTTACCCACGGCTTCCTGCCGCCGCATCCAGGTCCGACTGCGATTGCCACCATCTTCCAGGCCGATATGGGTAAAACCCTGCTGTACGGTACTATTCTGGCGATCCCGACCGTGATTCTCGCGGGTCCGGTTTACGCTCGCGTGCTGAAAGGCATTGATAAGCCGATCCCGGAAGGTCTGTACAGCGCGAAAACCTTCAGCGAAGAAGAGATGCCGAGCTTTGGCGTCAGCGTCTGGACTTCTCTGGTGCCGGTTGTACTGATGGCAATGCGTGCCATCGCTGAAATGATCCTGCCGAAAGGTCACGCTTTCCTGCCGGTAGCCGAGTTCCTCGGTGACCCGGTAATGGCAACGCTGATTGCCGTACTGATCGCGATGTTCACCTTTGGTCTGAACCGTGGTCGTTCGATGGATCAGATTAACGACACGCTGGTTTCTTCAATCAAAATCATCGCGATGATGCTGCTAATCATCGGTGGTGGCGGTGCGTTCAAGCAGGTGCTGGTAGACAGCGGCGTGGACAAATACATTGCTTCCATGATGCACGAAACCAACATTTCTCCGCTGCTGATGGCGTGGTCTATTGCCGCAGTGCTGCGTATCGCGCTGGGTTCCGCAACCGTTGCGGCAATCACTGCGGGTGGTATCGCGGCACCGCTGATTGCAACGACAGGTGTTAGCCCGGAGCTGATGGTTATTGCGGTTGGTTCCGGTAGTGTGATTTTCTCTCACGTGAACGATCCGGGCTTCTGGCTGTTCAAAGAGTACTTTAACCTGACTATCGGCGAGACCATCAAATCCTGGTCGATGCTGGAAACCATTATCTCAGTGTGCGGTCTGGTAGGCTGTCTGCTGCTGAATATGGTGATTTGATAATACTGACTGCCGGATATGGCGTGAATGCCTTATCCGGCTGCTCTAATGAGTAGGCCGGATAAGACGCATCAAGCGTCGCATCCGGCATCAACCGCACTCTACTTCTTCTTCGCTGCCGCCCTGCGTCGTCTGTCCAAATCCTTCAGCAACTTGTTCACCCCATCATCGGCAAACATTGTCTCAAGCGTTGCGGAAAGCTTGCGTCGCCAGTTTTTGTACTGGTAGCTGGTGCCAGGAATATTTACAGGTTCCGCCATATCCAGCCAATCTTCTGGCTGTAGCCCTAACAGGGCACTGTTACTGTCGGCGATATAACGTTGCAAGCCACGATTAAGCGTCGGTGTCATCGACATTAGTGATGCCTTATGCCCGGCACGTTTTGGCAGACAGCCATATTTATGCAGCGCATCCAACAGCCCTTGCTTCGCCAGTTCGCGATCCTGATACAAACCGCGCAGCACCACTTCATCCGGGTACAGCCCCAGTGTTTTGCCCAGCGTTAAATCCCCGCTCTCCCAGTAACCACGCAGCGTAGGCAGATCGTGTGTTGCCGCGACCGCCATCGACTGCTCCGGATACGCTTTTGGTGCGCGGAACGTCTTCTCGTGATCGCTTTCGAAATAGAGCACTTTGTAGGAGTAAACACCGCTACTGCGCAGCTTACCGACAATCTCTACCGGCACCGTACCAAGATCCTCGCCAATCACCATGCAGCGATGGCGTTTACTTTCCAGCGCCAGAATAGCGAGCAGATCATCCACCGGATAGTGGACATATGCCCCTTGATCCGCCGTTTCGCCATACGGTATCCACCACAAACGCAGCATCGACATTACATGGTCGATACGCAGCGCACCGCAGTTTTGCATGTTCGCGCGCAGTAGTTCGATAAAAGGTTCATAGGCGCGCGCGGTGATGATATGCGGATCCATCGGCGGCAATCCCCAGTTCTGCCCCAACGGGCCGAGGATATCCGGCGGCGCGCCAACCGACGCTTTCAGGCAATACAGTTCACGGTCGCACCAGGTTTCTGCCCCACCTTCCGCTACGCCAACCGCCAGATCACGGTACAAGCCAATCGACATTTCATAGCCCTGGCTTATCTCCCAGCAGGCGGCAAACTGGCAGTAAGCCAGCCACTGCAACCAGAGATAAAAATCGACGTCATCACGATGTTCTTCGCAGAACTGACGCACTTCTGATGAATCCACGTTCTGATACGCCTGCGGCCATGCCGGCCAGCCCCAGCGCATTTCGTCTTCCTTCACTTGCTGGGCATGTAGCGCATCAAAGGCTGCCTGCCAGAACAAGCTATCGCCCTGCTCTGCAACAAACTGGCGAAACGCCGCCATCTGCTCATCATCACGTTGCGCGAAACCGTTCCACGCCATCCGCAATGCTGTCATTTTTAAGGCAGTAACCGTAGAGTAATCGACCCAGTCAGCATCCCGCGCCTGTTGCAGCGTCTGTTGCGTGGTCGGCATCTGCCACCAGGCCTGTGCCTCTTCGCTAAGATGGAAATCTTCGACGGCGTTAACGTCGATATAAACCACATTCAGCCAGCGGCGCGATGACGGACTATACGGGCTGGCACTTTCCGGATTTGCCGGATAGAGCGCATGAATCGGGTTCAGGCCGATGAAAGACCCGCCGCGTTTCGCCACATCCACCAGCATCGCTTTAAGATCGCCAAAATCCCCAATACCCCAGTTTTTTTCCGATCGCAGCGTATAAAGCTGAACGCAGGCACCCCACAGCTTTTGTTTATTCAGCAACGCCTGCGGTTCGTAACAGCGTTTCGGGGCGACAATCACCCGGCAATGCGCGCGCTGGTCGTCCTGGGTAAGCGTCAGCGTGTGATAACCTTCCGGCAGCTTCGTCGGTAGATTGAACGCTTTGCCCCCCGTTACATGGCCTTTGTACTGCGTTCCTTCTTCGGTGGTCAGCAGCCAGCTATATTCGCCGCTGCCTTCTACCGCCATCGACATTTTTTTGCCGCTGGTATAAACCATGACATTCGGGACTGGCGTTACCGCCACTTTCGTGGCGGGGTTTCTCTGCAACGCGG
>NZ_AEJZ01000059.1:0-2341 GCF_000208525.1 Escherichia sp. TW14182 | reverse complement strand
TGTGCTCTAACCAACTGAGCTACGTAGCCATCTTTTTTTCGCGATACCTTATCGGCGTTGCGGGGCGCATTATGCGTATAGAGCCTTGCAGCGTCAACCTCTTTTTCAAGGAAAATTGCTCGAAAGTGACTGTTTGGTTAGGTTGCGAACAGCGTGGCGCTATATTCGTCAATTATTGTTTACTTTGTGTTTTTTCCCCACCCTACAGCCATTCTTTTGTCGTACAGGATGAAATTCAGAATTCAACAATAGTGGTGGGAAATTAATCTATGAAGTACTGGCCTACAGTGATGAATTGTCAAACAGTGATGTGGCAAACCCGGAACATTTCCTCACTGCGTATCAGAATCAACAAGCTCCCCAGTAACTGAAATTGCCCCGGAATTCTCCGGGGCGTTAATACACTTCTTATTTATATGCCGACTGGTGAACGCCGACCGCGCGGCCAGACGGATCGTCCATTTTCTTGAACGCTTCATCCCACTCGATCGCTTTGGCAGAAGAACAGGCGACGGATGGGCCGCCCGGTACGCACTCAGCGGCGCTCGGAAGCGGGAACAATTCTTCAAAGATTTCCCGGTACAGATACGCTTCTTTTGAGGCCGGTGTGTTGTACGGGAAGCGGAAGCGGGCGGTTTCCAGTTGTTGATCAGAAACTTGCTGCGCCGCCACTTCTTTCAGGGTGTCGATCCAGCTATAACCGACGCCATCCGAGAACTGCTCTTTCTGCCGCCAGGCCACGCTTGCGGGCAAATACGATTCAAAACATTCACGCAGGATGTGTTTTTCCATTTTGCCGTTGCCGCACATTTTATCCTGTGGGTTAATGCGCATTGCCACATCGAGGAATTTCTTGTCGAGGAACGGAACGCGTGCTTCCACGCCCCAGGCTGACATCGCTTTGTTGGCGCGCGCGCAGTCATACATATGTAGAGCCAGCAGTTTACGTACTGTCTCTTCATGTAGCTCTTTGGCGTTCGGCGCTTTGTGGAAGTAAAGATAACCACCAAACACTTCGTCAGAACCTTCACCGGACAGCACCATTTTAATGCCCATCGCCTTGATCTTACGCGACATTAAATACATCGGTGTTGAAGCACGAATAGTCGTCACGTCATACGTTTCGATGTGGTAAATCACGTCGCGGATGGCATCGAGACCTTCCTGTACGGTGAAGTGAATTTCATGATGTACAGTACCCAGATGGTTTGCCACTTCCTGTGCCGCTTTCAGATCCGGTGAACCCGGCAGACCCACGGCAAAAGAGTGCAACTGCGGCCACCAGGCTTCGGAACGTTCCTGATCTTCCACGCGACGGGCGGCGTATTTCTTGGTGATAGCGGAAATAATTGAGGAATCCAGACCACCAGAGAGCAGCACACCGTAAGGCACATCAGACATCAGATGGCTTTTCACGGAATCTTCCAATGCCTGACGTAGCTCGTTTTTGTCGGTCACGTTATCTTTCACCGCATCGTAGTCGAACCAGTCACGGTGATAATAAGAACGGATTTCGCCGTCCTGACTCCACAAATAGCTCCCCGCCGGGAACTCTTTAATCGTGCGGCAAACCGGCACGAGGGCTTTCATTTCTGAGGCCACATACAGCTGACCGTGTTCGTCATAGCCCATATACAGCGGGATGATCCCCAGATGGTCGCGACCAATCAGGTATGCATCTTTTTCGCTGTCGTACAGGGCAAAGGCAAACATGCCCTGCAAATCGTCAAGAAATTCCGCCCCTTTTTCCTGATATAGCGCGAGGATCACTTCGCAGTCAGATCCGGTCTGGAACTGGTAACGATCGCCATACTCAGCACGCAGTGCCTGGTGGTTGTAGATTTCACCGTTTACTGCCAGCACATGAGTTTTTTGTTGGTTGTAGAGAGGTTGCGCCCCCGCGTTAACGTCAACAATTGACAGACGTTCGTGAGCGAGAATGGCGTTATCGCTGGCATAAATACCGGACCAGTCCGGGCCACGATGACGCATCAGGCGTGACAGCTCGAGTGCTTTTTTACGCAGTTCAACTGCGTCTGTTTTGATATCGAATACGCCAAAAATTGAACACATAACCTTCTCCGTTAACCTGGTATTTGTTGCTTGTTGTGTTTGCTTGTTTAAAAAAATGCCGCAAAGCAGCACTGTGCGCAAGCGATTTGGCGGTGGAAAAATAAAAAACGTAATGGTGATTGCTGATTGATGAAAAAGGGTAGGGTATGGTGGCGTGTTTATTGATGAATCGATAATTTTTAGCGGGTTTTATTGAATGGTTATATTTTACGGGGGCCAAATTGCTGACAAAGTGCGATTTGTTCATGCCGGATGCGGCGTGAACGCC
>NZ_AEJZ01000060.1:0-13222 GCF_000208525.1 Escherichia sp. TW14182 | reverse complement strand
CCTTCTGAAGCCCGCAACCGGTTTTCCCTGAATTCCTGCTCCAGCTGGGGTTTCAGTTTCTCATCCACAAATGCCTGCGCCAGTTGTTCCCGCTCCGCCCGCAGTGACGGATTTCCGGCATCGGTCAGCACGGTCGTGGCACGTCCCGGTGCAGACTGATGCACATAGTTAACAAACTCCTGACTGTAGTTGCTGTTAATACTCGCGCTGTTATTCTCTGCGTAGCTGGCCATCTGAGCATATTCATGACTGCGGTTAAGTGCATCATTATACTGCTTAATCTGGCTCTGCAAATCGCTCAGGTTGCTGGCCAGTTGCTCAGACAGGGACGAAGAGGCATTGTCAGTATGGCTGCTGTTATCCGTCGTGCGATGGTTATTAATGACATCCATGGCATCACGCACATCTTTTGTTTCCTGTGCGGTCAGGCTACGGTCATGCCCTGTTTTTGAGCTGATATCTGAATTAATTCCATGAGACGACCTGTCGGAGCCTTTATAACTGAAATCAGCCTGGGCTTTGGCACTGAGAAAACCAAACAGTTTATCTTTACCAACGCTTCCTGATACACCTGCAGTAAAGTTGCCACTTTGAGACTTATCCAGCACCTCCGTAACCGCTTCAGACGTACTGATACCGGCACGTTTTGCCAGTGAATCAGCCACGCTGTTCAGTTTGTTGATGGCCTGCGTCAGTGTGGTGGCCCGGCTGCTGTCAGCACCACTTACCACCGTATCGCTGTTGCCCCGCTGCTGCGCCCACTGTGTCAGCTGGCTGCCGACCAGCTGGCTGCCATGACTGATGCTGTTACTGAGACTCTGCACCTGGCTTTCCGCCTCGCGCTGTTGCGCCTGATAGCTGCTGCTGAGCATGCGACCAAACTGAATATCCGTCGCCAGACTGGAAATCGCCGATTTACCATCATGCAGAATGCCCCCGCCTGCTGTTTTTGTTGTTGTCGCACCGCTGGCATGCTGGGTCAGCATCTGACCGTCACGCACGGACTGGTTGGTGTCCCATTTAAAGCCGGAGACATTCTCCATCTGCATGTTGTTAAACGCCCACGTACCGTCTGCGGCCTGAGAGGCAGCAGACGAGGCTGTGCTGTTAATGGATGAGCCCAGATAGTTCCCCGCCTGTGAAACCACACGCCACAGACCAAACACCAGGCCGGCAGCAATAAACGGAATCGAATTTGACAGCCAGGCTGCCATCAGCCCGATATCACTGTGAGTCTGCTGGATGGTATTCAGGTTCGACAAAGAGAAGTTCATTCCCTTCGTTTCGCCTTTCAGGTAAAACGCCATCGCGTAGTTCAGAATGGCATACAGTGGTGGCCAGCTCTGCAGATAAACAAGGGAGAACACATAGCCTTTCAGCACCGGCAGTGTCAGACCATGAATGGTGGCCAGCAGAATGATTATCGGGAACATTCCGACCAGCATGGCCATCAGGACAGTATGCATCACCGGCACAAATGTGGCCGCCAGCCCGCCTGATGCTGCCCAACTGAGGCGCATTTTGCTGTTCGATGACTGGTCCGCCATATTCACCAGACTGGCGACGTTGCCGCTGGCTGCCGTATGGGTGGTGATACCCTGTTTTATGGCATTCATCACCACATTCTGGCGCAGGATTTCACTGGCATCCCGTCCGCCCTGATAGTAGAAGCCATAGCTGTCCGCCATCATCAGACCGAACAGCGTATCGGCGCTGGCACGGGGGCCAATGAAGCGGTTCACATAGTAATCCCAGGTCTTTCCGCCCTTTGTCGTATCCACTTTCAGTTCACGCTTCAGCACGTTGTTGGCCAGCGCCTCACAGGTCTGGAATCCTGCCTGCGCCAGGCTGTTGCCACGTGGCACAATCACGCCACGCAGCGGACTGGGTTTGCGGAAGATGATTTCATAAGGGTCAGATGACTGCATCAGTTCAGCCATGCTGTATTTGTGCGACAGCATAATGTCGCCGATAACACACTGCTGCACATACTCGCTCAGCAGCATGGCCAGGTCACTGTTCTGCGCCACCACATCCGTGGTGTTGGCCATCAGGGTGGCACCAAACAACATACCGGTTTTGCTGTATGCCACGGAATCCGGCGTATGGAACACGGAGTCATAAATTTTTGTCAGGGAGCCACCAATACCGGTGATAAACCGGAACGGCACCGACAACCCGGTCGGCACATTATCCACCCGCAGCACCAGTGTGGGATTCGTCATATCGATGATATGCACGGTACGTTTCGGAATAACCAGCACACTGGTTATCAGAATGAACACCGCAATAAACTTCAGCACTTCCTTCGGGTCATGGCCCCGGATATAAACAAAAAAGAGTGCCATCGCGGAGAAGAATCCCACAATATGAAACAGGGAGTCCCATGTGGATGTGCCGATAAGCGTGGCCACGCCATTAAATGCCGCCTGGAAGAACTCACCGCCACTCATGACATAAACGGTATCCACCATGCTCATCAGTTACCTCCTGTCGTCAGCTGTGCAGAGGATACAGATGTATAGTTCAGGTTCTGCTCATAACGACTCATCAGTTGCGTGGATACCTGCTGACGCAGATAACCCATGCGCTGCTCCAGCTCCATCAGAGTGTTCGCCTTCACATCCACCTGAGCCTGCAGCCCTTCCAGCTGGCGGGAGGCTTCAGAGAAGTTCTCCCGTAACATCTTCATCTGCTCTTCCGGGAAGTTTTTACTGCCGGCCTGCACCCGGGCCTGACTCAGCAGTTCGTTCAGGTACTGCAGCAGGATGTCATAGGCAATGTAATCGGAAAGTGACGGGTAGAAAGTGGAGATGTTCAGCATCTGCGGGTCAACCAGGTAACGCAGAATGGGCACACTGGTGCTTTCAATAAACCCTTTTTCCTGGCTGGTCAGCGGGTCATCACTGACCAGTTTGTCAGAGATATTCTTTATCATGTTCTGCACACGCTGGTTCAGACTGTTATTCTGGCTGACCGTCACTGTGCGATTATTTGTTTTGGTGCATTTTTTAGTATCCGTGCAACCAAAAATAGTGGTCTGTCCTCCGTACATCAGTGCACGAATGAGTCCCTGATGATTAGCCTGCGGGCCAATAAATTTAATTTCACCTTTATCATCAAAAATCAGCGTCCCGGTGATGTTCATCACCAGCTCCATCAGCTCGGTATTGCCCTTCATCATGTCGTTCTTCTGCAGGATATCCCACATCAGATTACGGTCTTTCATCACCTGGTCTTTCATGTTTTCCGGTGCCTTATCCAGCACCTTATTCATCTGGCCACCTACCGTGCATCCCTGCCTCGAGGCAGCCCAGTCGGAGAACATATTGGTTTCACCGGCAATGTCCTGACAGATTTTCTGGGACTGTACGGTGTTCTTCGGCCACAGACCGCCGATGATGCCCTGCGCAGCCTGGCAGGAGGAGACATTCATGTTGTTGAGGTCACTGGCCAGCTTCTGCATAAAATCCTTAACCTGTTTCATCCCCGGTACGGCAGTCTGCAGCGCCAGGTCAAAAAAGTACCCCACAGCGTTCCCCATCAGCTGCTTCACAAAACGCTCAATCTGTTCGCTGTTGATAAAGGAAAAGGAGCCCAGATAAGCATCAATACCACCACAACCGGCGGTAATATGCGGTGGAGTAAAGGAGGCTATCTGCAGGGTATTCACCTGATTGCGTAAGAACAGATTGCCGCCGGTGGCATAGCCTGCCGCCTGCCCCTGCCAGACAGCTGCGCGGGTGGCATTGCCCTCGAAGCCCAGCTTGTTGAAGAATTTGTTCAGGTCATTATTGACGTCAGCCTGCGCAGGCAACGCCAGCACAGCAGCAACCAGGCATGACAACGTTACCCGCCGGAGCAGGAAAGAAGATTTTCTGTTCATAATCGCAAGGACTTAAAATCGAAATGATGGGGGAAGGAGAAAAAACAGAGCAAATATCGGCACTCAATGGCTGACATTGTGCTTCTTACTCTCTCTGGACAAACGGTATTTCAGCAAACGTATTTTTATAGCCCCTGTAGAAAAAACAGCAGCAACTGCAAGTACATATGTCGCCCAAAAACCTGCACCGATAGCCCATAGCGTCCAGGGGATGGCATACATCAACACATTCCACATCTGGCGATGAAACTGAGCAGCAGGCTCTTTTATCCAGTCATCGATCCACACGTCAAATATCAGGTGCATACTGTAGTACAGTAAACCACCCGCAACCAGAGTAACTAAACCATAATCTATATACACATCTGTCTTTTTATACCGTTTATTCATATCACTGGTAATTTGTTTGATTTTCTGTTGAATTGCTTGTTCCTTAGTCATTTAACTCCACCTTATCTTTCACTTATTAAAAATATCAACAAACACATCACTCCTGCCCCCATAATCAAAAGAATGGATATTTTTCATCTCTGTGCTTTCTCATTTCTGATAAATATTATCTACAACTACCCAAATCAGTGATATCCACTCATAAAAAACCATCCAACTGCGGTCAGAGGAACCTGTATCCAGAACTGAGGAAACACGTAAAGAAATTTATCATCCAGTTTCTCGTCCTGAATATCTCTCTGTATCAGACCGGCCAGATAACAGGAAAGGTACTGGATAATGAACAGCGCTCCTGCCAGCACCGGCAGAGGCCACTTCCACGCCTGTACCAGTAACATACCGGCACACTGCAGAACGAGCGAAACAACCACACAACACCAGAGCACCCGTCTGCTGATTTGATTGTGCGGTAAAATACTGCTGAAAAAAGCAACCCCCATACAGATAAATGCGCACAGAAAAAGAAAAATCATCATAAACAAATATCTGAATGGCAGTGCTGTAATACGCTCCCATAAAAACACAAAAGCCAGATAATCCCTGCATATAATGTAAATGCCACCAACAAGACTGACTGCTAACACCATATACGCCATACAATATTGTGGTTTTCTGAAACTCATGCGTCACTCCATTCAGAATACAGCTTCACCGGTAACGGAAGGCAATATTTAATTCAGACAGCGAGATATATTTTTATGCTCCTGCGGAATATTTATTTTTGTTTTTTCATTATTTCATGTTTTCCCTTCGCCGAAACAGCAAATCCCAGCGCCTCATCAATACGCTGCCTGAGCGTCTGCTCATCCACAATGCCACACAGCAACGGTAGGGTAATGGTAAGGAATTAATCAAAACTGCCACGCTGCGGTATTACCGGCTGACGTGCTGTTTTGCCCTCAATTTTCTGAAGATACGACAAATCCCTTCATACGTAATATCCAGTAACTGTCCCGCGACACCTGTCACAATAGCACCGCAACCAAGTGCATAGAAAGTCCAGGGAATAAGGTACATCACCAGATTGATGAGAGGTTTCAGTGTTGCATATTCCCCGATAATAACAGGGTCAGTAGCCATGCCAGCAATCCCTGTATCGCCGGTATGCTGCCCATATATTGCCGCAAACATTCCCTGCCATAACCAGTTACTTATCCAGCCAGCGATCAGAAACATGGCTCCACATATTATCAACACGATACATAGCTTTTCCGTGAACATCCGGATCTGCATATCCTTCTTTTTTTCACTCATGGCTCTCATTTTTCACCCCCTGTTTTACTCTTTACTCCCGTTCCGGCAGCATTCGCAAATCCCAGCCCTTCATCAATACGCTGCCTGAGAGTCTGCTCATCCACAATGCCATACAGCAATGGCAGTGTTTTCAGGGTATTCACTTCCACCAGGAACGCTGCCGGGGTCACCGGTCGCATATTGCTCCACATATCACGAATCACAGCTTCTGTTGCCGGAATGGCATCCGGAAAAGACACATCGCCCATGCCGTCCAGGGTGTACGGGAAAACATCCAGCCCCATCTGTGCGGTCACGCGCTTCAGTAACGGGTCAAACTGCTGGCAGTAACCACAGCGTGACTGCATGAACAACACCAGTTTGTAGTTCTTCAGATTGACCACCCGGCCGTCCGGCAGACGGTAATCCCGGCGTTCAGGGACTGCGGGAGCCACAGGTGATGAAGAAGTGACTGTCGTCTGCACCTGGCTGGCCTTACCCGGCGTTGTCTTGTGCGCTTCAAGCTGGCGCAGCTCTTCCAGCGTGGACGCCTGTGCACCGGCAGCAATCAGCAACACGCCCGTCAGGGCCTGCTTCCACATATCACTGCTCTCCTGCCGGTGCTGCGTGCCATTTCTTCCAGGCATGAAAAGCAGCCAGTCCCAGACCGAATAATCCCATCGTCGCCCCGATAACAAATATCGCCAGTGCATCACGAGCCAGCGTCATCTGGTACAGGGCGTATGCCAGTTCATCACTGACAGCCTCTGCTGGCAGGGACAGAAGACCGGCCAGATAAAACCAGATAACGGAGGCAACCATCAGCACCATTCCCGGGTACATCAGCAGATTTTCAGTAAAACGTTCGCGAGTCATATATCTCTCCATTTATTGCCTCTCACATTCTTTCCACATATTTTCCAAGACTTTCTGATAATGTTTATTTCCGCCATGTCCGGCACTTTTTATTTCCAGTAACTGATGAAATGATTTATCCTGTGAAATAATTCTTTTAATTTCCTCCACTGTCACACTGGTATTACAGTGTTGTTTTTTCGCATTCACGACATCTGATGCAACACTTGCAATATCCGGCTGAACACCGGACAGTTTCTGAAGATAATCTCCCGTATATTTATCCGTGTTATTTCCGGCACTGACAGCTGAAAATGAAATAAGTGATACACAGAATAAAGTCGACAAACATAATTTCTTACTCATAAGAAAAATCTCCATCCGGATAAAATAAATGTTTTTCACGATCGTGGCGCAAAATCTGTCGCCACACTTAAAAATCGTTTCATCAGGTCATCCTGCGTCATAAAGCCATAAGCCAGCGGCTGGTAACGCTCTGCCCCCGGTTCAACCAGGAAAAGTGCCGGCAGATGCGTCACACCCAGGCGCTGAGCCTGCCCACTGTCAGGACGCGTCTGCGGCAGTGCCTCGCTCCGGGCACCGTCCATACTGACCGGAATCAGCGCAACGTTGTATTCGTCAGAGAAACGCTGCACCACCTTTGCAAGCTCACCATCCAGTGCATCATTCCCCCGGTAAAAGAAGAACAGCCCGTACTGACTGGCCAGCTGACGAATGGCAGCCACCTGACGGTTCTGGTCAGCCTGCAGCTGCAGCGGAACCGTGCTGTTGTAGTGGCTGTACTGCAGGTTGTAATCCAGCTCCGGATGCATCAGCAGGGATTTGGTGGCCACGGCACTGAAGCGACTGGCCTGACTGGTCCAGAAGTTCTGCATCTTCATGTAGGCCGTAAAATTCTCCACCGTCGGGTAGAGAATGGCGGTATTCAGCCGCTCCTCCGTCATTCGCTGAAGGACCTTCATCTGTGCTGTCGGAGGAAGAGATGTCAGGGGAACTGTGGCCGGTGGCGGCGTTTCCTCCTCATCCTGTTTCTGAGGTTCGTTGTACCAGTGCCAGCCCACTATCGGTTCGTCCACATAGGTACGGACCGGTTCACGTTGCGCTCGCCCATGACCGGATATCAGCAGCCCCAGCGAGGTAATAAGCAGTAAAACAACCGGTCTCATCTTACTGTCCCTTTCCCGCGGCCTGCTGCAGCGCCGAAGCAACCTGCTCTTTCACACGTTCAGCCAGTTCACTGTCTGACGGAATGGTGGTGCCGGCATTCAGGTCACTGTAGAAGTTGCTGAAATCCATCCGGTCAAACCGCAGCGACTGCAGCTCTTCCACCGTGATGCCCCGGCAGTCAGGATGCTTTCCGCTGCCAAAACCGATACCCAGCTGCCCTTTGCGCCCCTGAGCCTGAACAATCTGTGCCAGCTTCGAATCAAACTGACAGTAGGCTTTCTTCTTCTGCAGGCACACACCCAGCGCCTTCTTCGAGCAGTATGTGCCGATATAAACGGTGAGCAGTTTTTCTTTGGCTTTCCCCAGCGCCTTTTCTTCACTGTCACAGTGTGCCAGACCAATGCCCTGTCCCCAGCCGGAGTCCTTACAGCAGTTGTTAAATCCGGCGATGGCCATCCGGCACTCCACTGGTTTGCCGGTGAACGCCCGGACATTCACATCATTCATGGCAGCCACATCCTGTGCCGCAGCCGTGACCGCTGCCAGCGCCGATACCGCCTTACCAAAACCGTCAGATGTTCCGTTCTCAATGGCGTCACATTCACCGTTTGCACAAACCAGCTGACCGCTGCATAACTGCGCTTCCCCGGTCACCTTTTTCTCACAGGAGAAGGTCACTTCTTCCTGAAGACAGGCGCTGCCACTCTTTTCCTGGCAGTTCACGCGCGATGCCGTACAGGCCGGATTCTTCATATACACATCACAACTGCCGTTATCCGCTTCCTGTTTCAGATACGTGTCTTTCCAGGCCCAGCAGTCGCTGTAAACGGTATAGGTTTTCCCGTCGATATTAATCGTCCTGTTCCCTCCGGCTTCCGTGCACTGACTTCCCTGCAGGACTTCTTCAGCCTTATTAAACGGGCAGGTTTCCACCCACTCCACAGAAGGCTTATGTTCGGTAACCTCAACATCCAGAGTCAGTGTTATTGTCACCTGCACAGAGGCCATGTTTTTTAAAAATTCAAAGGTCTTTGATGTCTTCATCACCGGGAATGACTGCCCGGCTGAAACCTGCATATCCGTATCAAACGCCTGATGAATCCGGCCCCATCCATCCCGCACAGGATATGTGCAGTGTGAATTCTGACCTCCCGTACAAATAGTATCCCTGCGGGGATACACCACAACGTCGACAGGAAAGTCCCGCCCCATAAGACTGATGGTTTCTCTGACAGAAGCCTTACACTTCTCTGAAATGCTTTCCCGGTTACAGTTGCTGTTCCAGGGAATAATCAGACGCTCACCATCAACGGCAACGTGCAGCAGTCGTCCCTTTTCCGGGATACTCAGTGCACCGTTCCATTTCCAGTTTGTAGTGCTGTAATCAAGCGTGACAACCTTCTGGTAAGTTCTGCGTACTGTTTTCCGGACAACATTGTCCTTTATGCCGGCCTTACGGGTGCAGGTCAGCTCGGCCGCCGGTGTCCGCTCACAGACATGCGACGTGATTTCCGTTTTACTGACATTCACGGTTTCACAGTTGTCATACGTGCCGTTCGTGACGATATCGGCTTTATCCTGGACATCAAAACCGCCACTGATAAATGGCGCATCCATAGAAATGGGGTCTTTGGGGCGATTCATGATGACTTCTGACGTCAGTTTTCCCACTTCCGAATTATTCAGGGCACTGGCGCCTGCACTCTCAAGGCTGGCAGAACTGGATGATGTCACCCCACCGTAATGTGCCGATTCCGGCGGATTTTCGGTATAACCGGGAATCACCTCTCCCGGCTTAAAGTTATTCAGGACACCTGAGCCATTTCCCTTCAGGCTGTCCGCAAACTGCTTCCCTGAACTGTATTTATCACTGGCCTGCAATCCCGTTCCGAAGGTGGCCAGTGCTGCCAGCATCATCACGATAACGCGTTTCATCGTTCACTCTCCCTGAGAATCGCTTCAGCCACCGGGGCACATTCCCCCTCCTTCGCCACCCGCTCCAGTGCCGCTTTCAGGCGGATATTGCCGCGAATCAGGTCATACCGTTCACCACAGGTCACTACCAGTGCCGGCACGGATGTGATGCCGTATTTCGCAAATTGCGTCGGGTCTATCTGAACACCGCCGGTATTTTTCTCCCGGGTAATACGGAATACGGCCTCTGCTGTTTTCCGGAAGTCATTGTCGATGAGTCCGTTAACCAGTGCGGGGATACCCAGCGCCCTGGCCTCCGGCAGCATGCGAATCAGACCATCTTCCGGTATGGAAAACGATAAAAAATACAGCGCACGCGGTGTTTTCTTACTGCGGGCGGATGCCTGCTGCGATTTCCGGGTCAGACTCTGTATCCACGCATCATTATGTTTTCCGGGCACTGGCTGCTGCAGAAACTCCGGTACAGTGGCCTGCCGGCGCAACATATCACTCTGGTCACGCAGGGATTCAATAAAAGCCGCACTGTCCTGCGAAGCACAGACAATGCCGGGAGACAGCATGCAGGTCATGGCTATGCTGCAGACAGAGACAATCTTCCACACAGTAATACTCCTGATTAAAATTCACGGAAAACAGTCAAAAGCAGAGGGTGAGGTGTACTGGCAATAGCGGATATCACTGTTTGTTCTTTTTTAAGCAATCATCTGATAATGTTTTTTTCTGAAGGCTGCCGGAGCAATATTCCTCAGTCCGTAAAACTCAGGCTACTTCACTTCTCCTTTTTTATTATTCCCCACAACAGAAGAAATGAATTCGACCATCAGATTCGTTTTTCCTGCACCGGGTTGTCCGAAAACTGCTGTATTTCCCGAAGAAGAAAATAAACTCTTCGACATACCGTTCTTCATCACACCAACAGCGGCCATATTAAAATTGTGCGGCAACGATTCAGGAGTGAATTCCTTAGGTGCAGAAAGAATTATTCTTGTGGTGCAGTTACTGAGAACAGCATGAATAAAATTATCTGATACGGTTTTATCCAACACAGAACGGCAAGTAATAACATTAATATTACGCGTGTTCATTTTTATCTCCGTTGTTTCTGTTTGTTCTGTCTTCAGGGAAATAAACATGGCATTTCCTGATTTTTTCCAACAAGGAAGCATCTTCCGTATACACATCCTTCAGACATTTATCTGCGCTTGCAACACAGATACGTTTTTTGTTCTCCGGGTCTTTTCTGGTGAACAGCGCCAGTGAAGCATATACCAGTGCCAGTATTGCCCATAATGCAGAGCCTCGTTGCATCAGTGAACGGTCAGTCTCCCTGGCATACTCTGCCGCATCTCCCCGGCGAAAACCACACGTTACAGACGGAGGCATTGCCAAATCAGAACCAAGATTATCCGTACAGTATCGGACCGGATATAGTCCGGCTGGTGTTCTGTCTCTTACATATTCGATCTCCTGAGCCAGTAATTTTCCCGGCGTGGTATTGTCCTTCCATAAAACCAGCAGAGCCATCAAGGCCATCGTGCCCAGCGGCAGAATAATAGTGTACATCAGACACCAGGACAGCCCACGCAGAACACAGGCAACAACATACCTGGCAGCAGAGCATGTCCTGCGAAAAAACGGAATATTTTCCATTGACACTTCCTTTCTGATTACGGTAATTAAATTCAGCCTTTTTTATATGAATGTCGATAATTTCTGTCTTCCTGATAGCATATCTCGGGGAAACTGATCACAAACTCAACGGTTTCACCTTTATCATGACTAAAAAGAGGCTTTAGTATTTCTTCGTTTTCAAATTCAGTTCTGAATGCTGCCACATTCCGTACAAAGCAGGACATATATTCATATTTTTCATTCCTGAACATCCCCTGTAAATCTTCACCATATTGAAAAGCATACTGACAGATTCGCTCGTACAGGGATGATTCAGTTACCGTGACATAAACTGCGCCTTCTGTAATGAAATTACTGACACGGATATCCGCACTAATATGAACTTCACCTCTGATTCTGTTACTGAATCGCTCTTTATCATATTCTGCGATCATAAAATCATCCTCAGATATCAATTTTTCAGTATCGTTTTTACTGTCATATTTTTCACTCACAGGAACACACAATTGCGCTTGCGCCAGATAAGGTAGCCGTAGTTCTTTTTGGTATTGGGGGACGCATGACCGGCCTCCCAGGCCATCACCGTTCGCCCGAACGGGTGACAGGCTTTCGTATCCGGATGCATGTTCACCATCTGATAGCGAAAACGGTCTTTCGGCATAATCGGCGAGTAATATTCCTTGCAGACCTTCTGGTCCTCACCGATGCTGTTCAGGATCATCCCCTGACGGTGCAGTTTGAACGCCATACGCTCCGATAACAGCACCGACGACTGTTGTGGGCTGAATTCATCAGAAATATTTCCGGTAAACGGGTACAGACTGCCGTGTGAACCGGCACACCAGAACAACGCATTGATGGGTTTCCCCTTCACCGTTTTAATCGCATCTGCGGCACAGGCCCCCTGTGCAATCGGGTTAGCCACCACCAGAGCTTCCGGTGAGAGAATTAACGACAGCGCATCATCATCCCAGGTCGGATCAAGTTCAGACAGATACCCAATATCCAGATCCCCACGCTGCAGACAGGCAATCGACATGATGATATTCAGCCAGTATGTCAGCGGGTATTTGTACCAGTGCACATGATAAAAACCACCTGCCACGGGTCGGTCTTCCTGCCCTGCATTACCAGCACCGACTTTTCCGACCGGAATATTGAAGCCGCCCAGATTAACCATGCAGTACGGCGAACGGGTCACGTCCGTCAGCGCAAAAGGCTCCCAGTACCCAATCGCCATGCCGATGCGGTAACCCACCGGCACCAGAGGACAAATCTGCAGGGGCATGGACGGGTTATCTGTATCCGGTGCATCACCGTCAAAGACCGAAACATCTCCGATGCTCATCGGGAAAATGCACTCCCAGCAGATATCGCTGATCGGGTTAACAAAATTCCCGTCACACATTTTATCCTTGTCTTCTGCCAGCACATTTCCGGAATACAGCCCCAGCGCAATCAGAACGGCTGTCAGCGTCTTTCTTATCACGATTTTCCCTCCGGCATAGCTGCCGATGTGACAACCAGTGAACTCCCGTCCTGACGCACCACTGCCGGTATCCAGGTCAGCCCGAAGCGACGGCTCAGGGTGCCATCCTGATCAAAATAAATTCGCGTGTTCAGCGCCTTTGTGGCATCACGGATATTTCCCCCGACCAGTATCACCTTACGGTTCAGTTCTGCCGGCTGCTGCTTAAACCATGCCACCTGTCGTTCATCATCCGCATCCAGAAAATACAACGGCCCGGCTAATGACACGGTATCCAGCGGGTTAATACGCTGTCCTTTACGGGCAAAAATGCGCCCGTTCTGATCTGCCATATCGGCTGTCACGCTCACTGTCGGATCAACACGGTGTGTGTGCGACCGGGTGTCTGTCTGCAGCCCCTCCACCGGCTTCGGACGCAGCGTGTTCTGCACCACCCGTTCCTTAAACTGCGTCTGCATCTCTGCCAGTTGCCCGCTGGCCTCCATGCTCTCCAGCCGTTGATGGATCAGGGAAAGCATGCTCTGCTCCTGCACCGGCCAGAGATCACCCTGCAC
>NZ_AEJZ01000061.1:0-19358 GCF_000208525.1 Escherichia sp. TW14182 | reverse complement strand
TGTTTGGGGTGGCCCCCCCCCCCCCTGCCGCTAAATTATCAGGTGCTCTACACCGAGCCAGTGTGCTTTGTCGCTCGCCCAAACCATCCACTGGCGAAATATGCCGCTCTTGGCTGGGATGATCTGGCTAACTGGCGCTGGATAGTCTGGCCAACCGGGACACCTATTCGTCTCAGTATTGATAATGCGCTGGTAGAACATGGCGTGATGCTGCCAGAAAACACCATTGAATCGGCGTCAATGAACGTCAGCACCAATCTGCTCCAAAGCAGCGACATGATTTCTATACTCTCTTTACGTCTGGCGCAACGCTATGCCAGTCAGGGGCAACTGGTGATCCTGAACCTGCCGAAGATAGAACAGAAAGGCAGCGTCGGCGTGTTCTGGCGTAATAACGAAACGCCCTCCCGTGCGCTAAGTCGGTTCCTGCACTTTTTGAACCAGAATTAGACCACTGAATTGGGCGCTTGCCCGATATTCGTCTCCTGTAATTCAACTATGCTCAGATTTCATGATGTGATCGGTAGCACGTTTTACAGATTAATTGTATGATGAATCCATCTCATCTGGGGTGTTGATCATGAGTAAGACACTGAACATTATCTGGCAATATTTACGCGCTTTTGTCCTGATTTATGCCTGCCTGTATGCAGGTATTTTCATTGCTTCCCTGCTACCGGTAACCATTCCGGGCAGCATCATCGGGATGCTGATCCTGTTTGTCCTGCTGGCCTTGCAAATTCTTCCGGCGAAGTGGGTCAATCCGGGGTGCTACGTACTGATTCGCTATATGGCGCTATTGTTTGTGCCGATTGGCGTAGGCGTCATGCAATATTTTGATTTGCTGCGCGCACAGTTTGGCCCGGTAGTGGTTTCCTGTGCCATTAGTACGCTGGTGGTTTTTCTGGTGGTGAGCTGGAGTTCGCACCTGGTACACGGTGAACGTAAAGTCATAGGTCAGAAAGGATCAGAGAAATGATGGCGAATATCTGGTGGTCATTACCGCTGACATTGATTGTCTTTTTTGCCGCCCGCAAACTGGCAGCGCGGTATAAATTTCCATTGCTCAATCCGTTGCTGGTGGCAATGGTGGTGATCATTCCTTTTTTAATGCTGACCGGCATCTCTTACGACAACTATTTTAAAGGTAGTGAGGTTTTAAACGATCTGCTGCAACCGGCGGTGGTGGCGCTGGCCTATCCTTTATATGAACAGCTGCATCAGATCCGCGCGCGCTGGAAATCGATCATCACCATTTGTTTTATCGGTAGCGTGGTCGCGATGGTGACAGGGACTTCCGTGGCATTGTTGATGGGTGCTTCACCAGAAATCGCCGCGTCAATCTTGCCGAAGTCGGTGACTACGCCAATTGCGATGGCGGTTGGCGGCAGTATTGGCGGTATCCCTGCAATTAGCGCAGTTTGCGTCATTTTCGTCGGTATTCTGGGCGCGGTGTTTGGTCATACGTTGCTTAATGCGATGCGTATTCGCACCAAAGCGGCGCGCGGTCTGGCGATGGGAACGGCCTCTCACGCCCTCGGTACGGCGCGCTGTGCCGAGCTGGATTATCAGGAAGGCGCATTTAGTTCGCTGGCACTGGTGCTGTGCGGGATTATTACCTCGCTGATCGCACCGTTCCTTTTCCCGATTATTCTGGCTGTAATGGGCTAAAATTTTGCGATGCGTCGCGCATTTTTGATGTAAGTTTCACGCGTTGCATAATTAATGAGATTCAGATCACATATAAAGGCATAACGGGTTCGTAAACTGTTATCCCATTACATGATTATGAGGCAACGCCATGCATCCACGTTTTCAAACTGCTTTTGCCCAACTTGCGGATAACTTGCAATCTGCACTGGAACCCATTCTGGCAGACAAGTATTTTCCTGCGTTGTTGACCAAAGAGCAGGTCTCTTCGCTGAAGAGCGCAACGGGGCTGGACGAAGACGCGCTGGCTTTCGCACTGCTGCCGCTGGCGGCGGCCTGTGCCCGCACGCCATTGTCGAATTTTAATGTTGGCGCTATTGCGCGCGGCGTGAGTGGAACCTGGTATTTTGGTGCCAATATGGAATTTATTGGCGCGACAATGCAGCAAACCGTTCATGCCGAACAAAGTGCTATCAGCCACGCCTGGTTGAGCGGTGAGAAAGCACTCGCCGCTATCACCGTTAACTACACGCCTTGTGGTCACTGCCGTCAGTTTATGAATGAACTGAATAGCGGTCTGGATCTGCGTATTCATCTACCGGGTCGCGAAGCGCACGCGCTGCGTGACTATCTGCCGGATGCTTTTGGGCCGAAAGATCTGGAGATTAAAACGCTGCTGATGGACGAGCAGGATCACGGCTTTGCACTGACCGGCGATGCGCTTTCTCAGGCGGCGATCGCAGCGGCAAACCGTTCACACATGCCTTACAGCAACTCCCCAAGCGGCGTGGCGCTGGAATGTAAAGACGGTCGTATTTTCAGCGGTAGCTACGCTGAAAACGCGGCATTCAACCCGACTCTGCCGCCATTACAAGGAGCGTTAATTCTGTTGAATCTCAAGGGGTATGATTACCCGGATATTCAGCGCGCGATTCTGGCAGAAAAAGCCGATGCGCCGTTGATTCAGTGGGATGCAACCTCCGCAACGCTGAAAGCTCTCGGCTGCAACAATATCGACCGCGTTCTTCTCGCTTAAGCCTGGTGCCGGATGCGGCGTGAACGCCTTGTCCGGCCTACAGCCCTGGCACACTGATAAGCGTCGCATCAGGCTTGCCAACTTATCCTGGTGTCGAAAATCCCGGCAAACAGTTTGCCGTTTCTTGCGCAAAGCCCGCAGGTAAAGTAGCCTGATTGAAATTCCCCAAGATCGAGTTTTCTGCATGTTAAAGCGCGTGTTTTACAGCCTGTTAGTCCTGATCGGCTTGCTGCTGTTGACTGTGCTCGGCCTCGATCGCTGGATGAGCTGGAAAACTGCGCCTTATATCTACGACGAGTTACAGGATCTCCCCTACCGCCAGGTCGGCGTGGTACTTGGCACCGCGAAGTATTATCGCACCGGGGTGATTAATCAGTATTACCGCTACCGTATTCAGGGGGCAATAAATGCCTATAACAGCGGTAAGGTGAATTATCTATTACTTAGCGGCGATAACGCGTTGCAGAGTTATAACGAACCGATGACCATGCGCAAAGATTTAATTGCCGCTGGTGTCGATCCAGCTGATATTGTTCTCGACTACGCAGGTTTTCGAACTCTCGACTCTATCGTACGCACGCGCAAAGTCTTCGATACTAACGACTTCATTATTATCACTCAGCGTTTCCACTGTGAACGGGCATTATTTATCGCTCTGCACATGGGTATTCAGGCGCAGTGTTATGCCGTACCATCACCCAAAGATATGTGGTCGGTACGTATTCGTGAATTTGCCGCTCGTTTCGGCGCTCTGGCTGATCTTTATATCTTTAAACGTGAGCCACGCTTTTTAGGTCCTCTGGTTCCTATTCCGGCAATGCACCAGGTGCCGGAAGATGCGCAGGGGTATCCGGCCGTTACCCCCGAACAATTACTTGAATTAGAAAAGAAACAAGGAAAGTAGTTATGGATGTTCAGCAGTTTTTTGTCATTGCCGTTTTTTTCCTGATCCCTGTATTTTGTTTTCGCGAAGCCTGGAAAGGCTGGCGTGCTGGCGCAATTGATAAACGGGTTAAAAATTCCCTGGAACCAGTGTATGTCTGGCGTGACAAAAATCCCGGACTCTTCTTCGCTTATATAGTTGCATATAGCGGCTTCGGACTTTTATCCATCGGCATGATTATTTATCTTATTTTTTACCGATAATATTATTTCTTCCTCTTGCTAATTATTGAGAATAATTATTAGTTCACCCACCAGGCTGCGGATATAACATTCTGAACCGCAGCTATTTGTGAATCTTTTCACAGTTTAAATTCCCCCGCACGCTTAGCCTTAATATTAGTACGTTATATTTACCCAAAATAATTTGAGTTGCAGAAAGGCGCAACATCGCAGCACATGTAACTTGAAGTATTGCGGGTAAAACAGGCGTTCGCCTTAATTACCCATAGCATTAAGGAAGATCACATGCCGCAACAAAATTATCTGGATGAACTCACTCCGGCTTTTACGCCTTTACTGGCGATTAAAGAAGCCTCCCGCTGTTTATTATGTCACGACGCGCCCTGCAGCCAGGCTTGCCCGGCGCAAACCGATCCGGGGAAATTTATTCGCTCAATCTATTTTCGTAATTTTAAAGGCGCTGCCGAGACAATTCGCGAAAATAATGCCCTCGGTGCCGTTTGCGCCAGAGTGTGCCCTACGGAAAAATTATGCCAGAGCGGTTGTACCCGTGCGGGTGTCGATGACCCCATTGATATTGGTCGCTTACAACGTTTTGTTACTGATTTTGAACAACAAACCGGAATGGAGATTTATCAACCGGGCAGCAAGACGCGCGGTAAAGTCGCGATTATTGGTGCAGGCCCAGCCGGATTACAAGCCAGCGTGACGCTGACCAATCTGGGTTACGACGTCACAATTTATGAAAAAGGAGCGCAACCCGGTGGCTGGTTGTGTAACGGTATTCCGCAATTTCGTTTGCCGCAGTCGGTGCTGGATGCGGAAATCGCTCGCATCGAAAAAATGGGGGTGACCATTAAGTGCAACTGTGAAATTGGCAAAACGCTTTCGCTGGAACAACTGAAAGCAGAAAACCGCGCAGTGCTGGTCACCGTGGGGTTATCGAGCGGTTCTCGGCTGCCGCTGTTTGAACATAGCGACGTTGAGATCGCCGTCGATTTCCTGCAACGCGCGCGTCAGGCACAAGGCGATATCCGCATCCCGCAAAGCGCATTAATTATTGGCGGCGGCGATGTCGCGATGGACGTTGCCAGCACGCTGAAAGTTCTCGGCTGCCAGGCGGTGACCTGTGTGGCGCGCGAAGAGTTAGATGAATTTCCGGCAAGCAAGAAAGAGTTCACCAGCACCCAGAAATTGGGGGTATCGATTATTGATGGCTTTACGCCAGTGGCGGTAGAGGGCAATAAAGTTACCTTTAAACATGTTCGTTTGCCGGGCGAACTGACAATGGCAGCGGACAAAATTATTCTCGCCGTCGGTCAACATGCCGAACTTACCGCTTTTGCGGCGCTGGAGCCGAAGCGCAACATCATCGAAACGAAAAATTACCAGACTCGCGACCCACAACTGTTTGCCGCTGGCGATATTGTTGAGGGCGACAAAACCGTGGTTTATGCCGTGAAGACCGGGAAAGAAGCCGCCGAGGCGATTCATCACTATTTAGAGGGAGCTTGCTCATGTTAACGAAAGATCTTTCGATTACCTTTTGCGGAGTGAAGTTTCCCAACCCGTTCTGCCTTTCTTCTTCGCCGGTAGGCAACTGCTATGAGATGTGCGCCAAAGCCTACGACACAGGCTGGGGCGGCGTGGTGTTTAAAACGATCGGTTTTTTTATCGCCAACGAAGTTTCGCCACGTTTTGATCATCTGGTGAAAGAAGATACCGGTTTTATTGGCTTCAAAAATATGGAGCAGATTGCCGAACATCCCCTGGAGGAGAATCTGGCCGCTTTGCGTCGGTTGAAAGAAGATTACCCTGACAAGGTGCTGATCGCCTCGATCATGGGGGAAAATGAGCAACAATGGGAGGATCTGGCGCGTCTGGTGCAAAAAGCAGGCGCCGATATGATCGAATGTAATTTCTCCTGCCCGCAGATGACCTCTCATGCGATGGGGAGCGATGTCGGGCAAAGTCCGGAACTGGTAGAAAAATATTGTCGTGCGGTGAAACGCGGTTCCACTTTGCCGATGCTGGCGAAGATGACGCCGAATATCGGTGATATGTGCGAAGTGGCGCTGGCGGCGAAGCGTGGTGGCGCAGATGGCATTGCGGCGATTAACACCGTCAAATCCATCACCAATATCGATCTTAATCAGAAAATTGGTATGCCAATCGTCAACGGTAAATCGAGTATTTCCGGTTATTCCGGTAAAGCGGTGAAACCAATCGCCCTGCGCTTTATTCAGCAAATGCGCACCCATCCGGAACTGCGTGATTTCCCGATTAGCGGTATCGGTGGTATTGAGACCTGGGAAGACGCAGCGGAATTTTTATTACTCGGTGCGGCAACGTTACAGGTGACTACTGGCATCATGCAGTACGGTTATCGCATTGTGGAAGATATGGCGAGCGGGTTGTCACATTATCTTGCCGATCAGGGATTTGATTCGTTGCAGGAGATGGTTGGCCTGGCGAATCATAATATTGTCCCGGCGGAAGATTTAGACCGCAGTTATATCGTCTATCCCCATATTAATCTTGATAAATGTGTCGGCTGTGGGCGCTGTTATATTTCCTGCTACGACGGTGGGCATCAGGCGATGGAATGGGATGAGAAATCGCGCACGCCGCACTGCAATACCGAAAAATGCGTCGGTTGTTTGCTTTGCGGTCACGTCTGTCCGGTGGGGTGTATTGATCTCGGGGAAGTGAAGTTTAAAAAAGGAGAGAAAGAACATCCGGTAACGTTGTAGAACCAGCATCGCATCCGGCATTTGGCTCCTGTCGCCGGATGCGGCGTGAACGCCTTATCCGGCCTACAAAAACCATACAAATCAGTATATTGATCCCATTGTAGGCCGGATAAAACGCGCCAGCGTTGCATCCGGCAATCCCTACATTCATATCACTTCTTACGCGCGTATTTCAGTGAATCCAGCGCCACGGCGAAGATAATAATCGCCCCTTTGATGATGTACTGCCAGTACGGATTTACGCCGATGTACGTCAGGCCATAGTTGATGACCGTAAAGATAATTACCCCGGTCACCACGCCAATGACCGTCCCCACACCGCCGCTGAACGATACGCCGCCCACCACGCACGCCGCGATGGCGTCCAGCTCATACATAAAGCCAAGGTTGTTAGTCGCAGAGCCGATACGTCCGGCTTCTAACATCCCGCCGAAGGCATAGAACACGCCAGACAGCGCATAAATCATCAGCAGGTTCAGGCCGACGTTGACACCAGAAACTTTCGCCGCTTCCGGGTTACCACCGATAGCAAAAATGTTCTTACCGAAGCGGGTTTTGTTCCACAGTACCCAAACGAACGCCACGGCAATCAGCGCGTAGAAGGTAATGTAAGAGAGACGGAAACTCCCCAGCGCGACAAAGCCCTGAGCAAAGGTGGAGAAACCGCTGTCAAAACCAGAAATTGGCGACGCACCCACAAAGTCATAATAGAGCGAGTTGATGCCGTAGACGATAATCATCGTGCCGAGCGTGGTAATGAACGGCGTTACGTTGAGATAAGCGATAATCAGGCCGTTGATTAAACCGATAACTGCGCCAATGGCACAGACAATCAGAATAACCAGTGCAATCGGCATCGTCGCCATTTCCGGGAACACTTTGTTGGCGTTTTCCATCGACTGCAATAACGTCGCGGCTACCACCGCTGCCAGCCCTACCTGGCGCCCGGCAGAAAGATCAGTTCCCTGGGTGACAATTAATCCTGCCACGCCAAGCGCGATAATAATACGTACCGATGACTGGGTGAGAATATTACTTAAGTTCAACAGACTTAAAAAAGTAGGATCCTGGAAAATTATAATCGCCAGCAAAACTAAAAGAACGACGTAAATACCGCCCTCTTTCAGGTAAGTAAGAAAACTTTTCTTATTTAACGCACTCATAGGAAGCCCCTAATCTTAAAGGTGCAAAGACGCAAGACGCAGAATTTCGTTTTGCGTTGTTGTTTTTGTATCGACAATTCCAGAAACGAGACCATTGCTCATCACCAGAATACGGTCTGTTATCCCTAACAACTCTGGCATTTCGGAGGAGATAATAATAATCCCCTTGCCTTTCTTCGCCAGTTCGGCAATTAACTGATAAATTTCAAACTTCGCCCCAACATCAATACCGCGCGTCGGTTCATCGAGCATTAATATTTCTGGTTGCGTTAGCAGCCAGCGACCAATGATCACCTTTTGCTGATTACCGCCGGAAAGTGAACCAATTTGCGTCCGATGCCCCGGTGTTTTTACCCGCATCGAATCAATCACCCACTGGGTATCGCTTTTCATCCGCGAGTTATCCAGTAAACCAACTTTATTTTTGTAGTTGCGAATATTGGAAATTAACGAGTTAAAACCGATATCCAGATAGGCATAAATTCCCGTTGAGCGGCGCTCTTCAGTGACCAGTGCAAATCCGTGGTTAATAGCTTCGTTGGCGTTATGGTTATTGATCTTTTTGCCATGCAGCGTAATGGTGCCAGCCGACTTCTCGCGAATACCAAATAACGTCTCAACGATATCAGTACGTTTCGCCCCCACCAGACCGGCAATACCGAGGATCTCCCCTTTGTGCAGATCAAATGAGACATCGCGGATGGAAGGCTGGCGCAGCGACGTCAGGTTACGCACTTCCAGAATCACTTCGCCTGGCGTGTTTTGTTTGTCCGGGAAACGCTGGTTAAGAGAACGCCCAACCATCATGGCGATGATCTTGTCCATCGTCAGCCCTGCCAGCGGTTCGGTGGCGATCCACTGACCGTCACGCAATACGGTGACTTCATCACATAACTGGAAAATTTCTTCCATTTTATGCGAGATATAAACAATACCGCAGCCGCGCTCTTTTAATTTACGAATAATAGTGAACAGATGATTGACCTCTTTTTCAGTTAACGAAGAAGTCGGTTCATCCATAATCACAATTTTTGCGTTATAGGAAAACGCTTTGGCGATTTCGATCATTTGCATTTGCGAAACAGATAATGTCCCGACCCGCGCACGCGGATCGATATCAATATCCAGTTCATCAAAAATCGCTTTGGTTTCACGGTACATTTTGTCCTGATCGACAAACATGCCTTTGGTGGGATATCGCCCCAGCCACATGTTGTCCATCACCGAACGTTGTAATACCAGGTTTAACTCCTGGTGTACCATCGAAATCCCATTTTCCAGTGCTTCTTTGGCAGAATGAAAATCGATCTCTTTACCCTGGAATAAAATGGTGCCGGAGTCTTTTTGATAAATACCAAACAGGCATTTTAATAATGTTGATTTTCCTGCGCCATTTTCTCCCATTAATGCATGGATAGAATGTGGCCGGACTTTTAAATTAACGTTATCAAGTGCCTTAACACCGGGAAAAGACTTGTTGATACCGCTCATTTCCAACAAGTATTCCCCGGAAGACGGAGTCGTTGAGCTGACCATATAATTTTACCTTGTTGGCCATACAATAAGGGCGCAGTAAACGACTGCGCCCAATCAGTCTTATTTCTTGCTGAATTCAGCCAGGTTGTCTTTATCTACGCCGACATAAGGAACGCGGACAACTTTATTGTCGATTTTCCAGTTGGTGCCATCAGCCGCACCTTTGCCATCGGCCAGGTTTTTCGCCAGATCAAAGGTCGCTTTCGCCTGGTTGTTAGCATCGTTCAGCACCGTGCCCGCCAGTGCACCGGATTTCACCAGTGCCAGAGCTTCTGGCAGCGCATCGACGCCAAACACCGGAATGCTGGACTTGTTGTGCGCTTTCAGTGCTTCTACCGCGCCCATTGCCATCGCATCGTTGTTGGCAATAACCACTTCGATTTTGTTGGCGTTCGGGCCAGACAGCCACGCATCCATCTTATCTTTCGCCTGAGCGGTGTCCCACATAGCGGTATCTAATTGTAACTGCTCGGTTTTGATACCTTTATCGTTCAGTTCTTTTATCACGTAGGTAGTACGCGCTTCTGCATCCGGATGGCCCGGTTCACCTTTCAGCAGTACGAACTGAATCTGACCGTCTTTGTTAAGATCCCAACCCTGATTCGCCGCCCAGTGTTTAGCAATCAAATCGCCCTGAATAATGCCGGACTCTTTCGAGTCAGTGCCTACGTAGTAGGCTTTGTCATAGCTATCCAGCGCCTTACGGGAAGGTTCTTTGTTAAAGAAAACCACCGGCACGTTTTGCCCACGCGCTTTCTCAATCACCGTACCCGCAGCAGCCGGGTCAACCAGGTTGATTGCCAGCGCCTTCACCCCTTTCGCCAACAGCACGTCAATCTGATCGTTCTGCTTGGACTGGTCATTCTGTGAATCATTCATCAGCAGCTGGACGTCTGGCGCGGCTTTCGCATCTTGTTCGATAGCCTTACGCACCACGGACATAAAGTTATCGTCGTATTTATAAATCGTCACACCAATACGGGTATCTGCAGCGTGTGCAGCGGCACCGAATAACATGCTGGCCATCACAGCAGACAGGGTTAACACCTTCTTATTCATGGTATCTCCGGTTTTTCTTATGCAGGGTAGTGCTTGAGATAAATGCTCGGCGGGGCAGTATAGTTAATGAAGTGTTACTGAACGCCGAAGCTCACGTTTTAAAATTCGTTCTTCCATGCCCGGTAACGCTCCAGAAAACGACTTTAATTGTTGTTATAACGCTATAACCTCGATAAAAGTGATTATTCACTGTTACATATAGGTTACAACGTTAAAACGGTGCAATCATAGCTATCGCATTGTTAATATACTGTGAAATCACTCACAGATTGAAAGCGGTTACATCGCCTGATTTGTTGAGTTAGTGATCGCCGCCGCATTCTGGCGTGTTGCGACAGAATGCCGACGCACTAACGTCGGCATAAAACAGTGGCTGGCTCGCGGATCAATGTTGCCTGCTGCGCCCTGCAAGGCCAGTTCAGTAGCTAATTTTGCCATCGAAGCAATGGGATAACGCACGGTCGTTAATTGCGGGTCGGTGTAACGGGCGATGGGGATATCATCGAAACCGATGATGGAGAGATGTAACGGAATCGCAATGCCATTATCTTTTAATGCCGTCAGTGCGCCAGCGGCCATATTGTCGTTATAAGCAAACACAGCAGTAAGTTGCAGATTGCGTCCCAGCAGCTCGACCATTGCCGTCTCACCGCCGGGCATGTCCGGCGTGCCGGTGCCAATCCAGCTTTCCGGCGGAACAATATCCTGCTCTTTCAGCGCACTCATCCAGCCGGCTTTGCGCATTGCATCATCTTCAATGCCGTGGCTGGAAGAAAGATAACCGATGCGTTGATGACCGTTATTCAGCAACATACGCGTCGCCATTCGGGCACCGCTGAGATTATCCAGGCAAACGCAACGATGGGCGTAACCCGGTACAACGCGATTGATCAGCACCATACCGGGAATGTTGTCCATAAACTGCGCCAGTTCGTCGTCGCTTAACGCTTTCGAATGAACAATCAACGCATTACAACGCTGGCGAATTAACACCTCGATGGCGTGACGCTCTTTTTCCGCTTCATGATAGCTGTTGCCAATCAACACATATTTCTGATGCTGTTGGGCGACGAGATCGACGGCTTTCACCAGTGCGCCAAAAAACGCATCAGAAACGTCCATCACCACCACGCCAACGGTATCGCTCACCTGAGTTGCCAGCGCCTGGGCATTGGCGTTTGGTCGGTAATCCAGTTCGCTTACGGCTTTCATTACCGCTTCACGCGTTTCTGCACTTACCAGCGTGCTGTTATTGAGCACTCGGGAAACCGTTGCCACAGAGACGCCAGCCTGACGCGCTACATCACGAATGGTGATCATATTCACTACCTGTTGTGAGATTGCAGTAGGTTACTGCTTGCTGGCGGCTATTTTGTCAGCACTGAATACAGGACTTCGTGAATCGAGTCACAGCAATGGAAACGGTTACAGCCGTTTTGTTAATGAATGTGATCAAGATCGTTATCTTGATGTTTTGGACAATGCAGGTCCCGCAGCACGGAGGGTGAGCTGACGCCAGAGCCATTCTATCGGCCCCTGACGGAAGTAACGTAGCCAGATAACAGAGAAAAGGATATTCGCCAGCCATACCGGAATAACAAACGCCAGCAATTCCAGACGGTCAAACTGCATAAACAAACCGAAGTGGTAAAATAGTGTGGTACAAATCAGCGTTTGTAACAGGTAGTTGGTCAGCGCCATCCGTCCGACGCAGGCGATCGCCAGCACCAGCTTAAAACGGCTTAATTGCGGCCAGTAGCCGAACAGCAACGACGCATAACCCATCGCCTGAAATGGCGCACTCAGTTCACGCGGCATCTGAAGTAAGAAGGCGCACCAGCGATACGCCCAGTCCAGCCGCCATTGTAGTGCGATAGCA
This sequence comes from Escherichia sp. TW14182, assembly GCF_000208525.1. Lineage (NCBI taxonomy): Bacteria > Pseudomonadati > Pseudomonadota > Gammaproteobacteria > Enterobacterales > Enterobacteriaceae > Escherichia > Escherichia sp. TW14182. The sequence goes on along the minus strand of NZ_AEJZ01000061.1, from coordinate 7,157 downwards.
GGAAGGTTAATCATCAGCCCAATCGCCACCAGCACAAAACCGGTACGGCGATAGTGGCGCAAGCTGTACTGCCCTTTCAGCCAACCGCTACGCATCAATGCCGCGCCAATTAACATCATCCCCGCCAGTTGCCAGCCATACTGCGCACCCAGTGCCAGTAAACTGTTCCCTACGCCATCGGCACGGTTACTGATGGCTTCCACGCCGCCGTGAAGTTTCCAGTATTTTTCATACAAAATGGCGGACGCATCCGGCGTCCAGGCGCGACTGGTCTGGCTGTCGGAAATCAACCCCAGCAGCAGCAAAACGCCAAGCCCTACCAGATATAGCATGACGCCGGTATTAAACAGGCTTTTTACCGATGGCGCATCGCGCACCAGCCGCCAGCTGATTAAGCCCACCAGCCCGTAAGCCAGCAGAATATCGCCGTCCCAGAATAACAAGCCGTGAATAAAGCCCAACAAGACTAACAGGGTGAGCCGTGACTGGATCCAGCGTCTGCCACGCGGCAGCAGCATTTGCAGCCCCGCACCAAACAGCAACGCAAAAAGCGTGAGGAATTTCACCTGCCCGATGAGATCGAGAAATGCCCATGTCCAGGCGTCAGACGGTGTAATAGCACCGTACCAGGCGGGGTTGAGATAAGCCGCCTTTGGAAGTCCAAAGGCGCTGATGTTAAGAAGCAGGATCCCCAGAATGGCGACGCCGCGAACAAAATCGAGCGTGACGTTGCGCTCCATGGTTCCTGCCTTTTAATCAGTTGTGATGACGCACGGCGCGCAGAAACTCGTGGCGTGTATTCTGACTGGATTTGAACAAACCACCGAGGGAGGTCGTTGTCGTGGCGCTGGTCGCATCGCGGATACCACGCGCTTTCACGCAGTAATGCACCGCATCGATAGAGACCGCCACGTTATTGGTGCCCAGCAGCGTTTGTAGCGCAATGAGAATTTGCTGGGTCAGACGTTCCTGCACCTGCGGACGCTGGGCAAAGAACTGCACAATACGGTTAATTTTTGACAGACCGATCACCGAATCCTTCGGGATGTAGGCCACCGTCGCTTTGCCATCAATAGTGACAAAATGGTGTTCACAGGTGCTGGTCAGAGTGATATCGCGCACGGTGACCATTTCATCGACCTTCATTTTATTTTCAATGAGGGTGATTTTTGGGAAGTTGGCGTAATCCAGGCCGGAGAAAATTTCATCGACATACATTTTGGCGATGCGATGCGGCGTTTCCATCAAACTGTCATCAGCCAGGTCGAGATTCAGTAGCTGCATGATTTCGGTCATATGGCCGGCAATAAGGCTTTTGCGCGTTTCGTTATCCATTTCATGCACGGGCGGGCGTAGCGGTGTTTCCAGTCCTCGCGCAACCAACGCTTCATGAACCAGGGCCGCTTCTTTACTGAGTGATGGCATTTATATTTTCTCCTGCAGGTGTGACGCCTCCGCCCTGCGTGGGGGCAAAGTTATTAAGCTGATTAGCAGCCTGATTATTGTGCGTGAGGTGACGCACATAATCCAGTATTCACAGCGATAATTATTGTAATTGCCGCTGCCTTTCAGCCGTAGATGTTAAAACATCGTTATGCATATGCGGAAGTGAAAGTTACTCACAACACACTGAATAAACGGTATGATGAAAAAATTGCAAACAACATAACAAGGAGCCACGCATGGAAATGCTCGAAGAGCACCGCTGTTTTGAAGGCTGGCAACAACGCTGGCGGCACGACTCCAGTACCTTAAACTGTCCGATGACGTTCAGCATCTTTCTCCCGCCTCCCCGCGATAACGCCCCGCCGCCGGTGCTGTACTGGCTTTCGGGATTAACCTGTAATGACGAAAATTTCACCACTAAAGCGGGTGCCCAGCGCGTAGCGGCGGAACTGGGGATTGTACTGGTAATGCCAGACACCAGCCCGCGCGGCGAACAGGTTGCCAATGATGACGGCTACGATTTAGGCCAGGGCGCAGGGTTTTATCTTAACGCTACGCAACCGCCGTGGTCGGCGCATTATCGGATGTATGATTATCTGCGTGATGAATTACCTGCGCTGATTCAGTCGCAATTTAACGTCAGCGATCGCTGCGCCATTAGCGGTCATTCAATGGGCGGTCACGGTGCGCTGATTATGGCGCTGAAAAACCCTGGCAAATACACCAGCGTTTCTGCCTTTGCGCCGATTGTGAATCCGTGCAGCGTCCCGTGGGGAATCAAAGCGTTTAGCGCCTATCTGGGCGAGGATAAAAATGACTGGGAGGAATGGGACAGTTGCGCGCTGATGTACGCCAGTAATGCGCAGGATGCGATCCCGACGCTTATTGATCAGGGTGATAGCGATCAGTTTCTTGCCGACCAACTCCAGCCTGCGGTGCTGGCAGAGGCCGCACGCCAGAAAGCGTGGCCAATGACGTTACGTATTCAGCCGGGTTATGACCACAGTTACTACTTCATTGCCTCTTTTATAGAGGATCATCTGCGCTTCCATGCGCAGCATTTACTGAAGTAAAACTTAGCCCGGTTCGCCGGGCATCTTCTCATCAGAAGCGATAATCCACCGCCATAAAGTAACGACGACCGTCTTCGTTATAGCTGTAGTCATCACGGCTGAGATCTTTATCAGTCAGGTTCAGCACGCCCGCACGCAGTTTGACGTCTTTGGTCAACTGCCAGGCTGCGCCGGTATTCCAGATCGTATAGCCGCCCGGCGTTTTGGCCGTCGCGCTGTCGGCTCGTTTCTGCCCGGTATAGTGGCCAGAAACATAGAATGACCAGTCTTCGAGCGCCAGCGGTTTCCAGTCCAGCGTACCGTTAGCGGTATGGAACGGCAGGTCGGAAAGTGGTTTGTTTTCGCCATTGCTGACATCACGACCATCGTTATAGGTGTAGTTGAGTGACAGTTTCCATTCGTCATTGAAAGGAATTTTCAACTCCGTTTCCACGCCCTGAATCCGCGCTTTATTAACGTTGTAGTAGCTGAATACCGGTATGCGTCGCCCGTTCGCTCCCGTTTCAAAACCGACAAAGTTCTGGTAACCCGGTGCAGCGTTAACGTCAGACGTGCGGCTGATGCTAATACGATCTTTCACATCGTTGCGGAAAACGGTAACGCTGGATTCAACCCCTTCCAGCCAACCATCTTCGCCCATATAGTAAAGCCCCAGCTCCCAACTTTCGCTGGTTTCTGGTTTCAGATCCGGGCTACCCACAATCTTACATGCGCCACGGCAGGAATTGCTCGTCCAGTCAGGGCTAAGTTGCAGCAGAGAAGGCGCTTTAAAAGCTGTCGCCCAGCCACCTTTCACGGTAACGGTGTCGGTAGCGTTATAGACCAGATAGGCACGCGGGCTCCAGTGATCGCCGTAGGTTTCGTGATCGTCCATACGCACGCCGGTCGTCAGCGCCAGCGGCTCAAAGATCCGCCATTCATCTTCCACAAACAGCGCGTACTGGCTGGCAGACGTTTTGGAACTGGTGCCACCGGTCAGGTTTACTGCATCACTAAGTTTGTCGTGACGCCATTCACCGCCAACGGTGACAAACTGATTAATCGCCGTCAGCGGCAGCGTGTATTTGCCATCAACGGTATTGCTTTCAGAGGTAATTGGGCTGCTGTTGCCAGGGTTTTTGTTTTCGACTTTCTCGCCGTAGTATTTCAGTTCGCTGGTGCCGTAATCCCAGCGACCATTATGGCTGACAGAGTAGTTCTGGCGTTCCAGGCGGTTTTTGTCCAGCGAGTCGGAATCACGATCCTGACGGTCGAAACCGTAACCGGCGGTAAAATCGTGATTTTGATTCGGCGTCCAGGCAAATTCGACATTACCGTCGCGGCTGGAGAATCCTTCAATACGCGGAGTCTCTCCGGTATCTGTGGTGGTTGAGTTTTGCGGGTCATCCTTTTCACGTTTAGCCAGGCTGCCGTAAGCTTTCATTCCCAGCACACCATCAATTAATGGCCCACTGGTGAAGAACTGACCATTGTATGTGTCACCACGATCGCGATGTTCCTGAATGGTGGTATCGATCGTAACAGTGCCCGACCATTTCTGACCGATTTTTTTAGTGATGATATTGACCACGCCGCCGAGCGCATCAGAACCGTACAACGAGGACATCGGGCCACGTACCACTTCAATACGTTCGATGGAATCAACCGGGATCCAGTTCAGATCGAAGTCATTGTGACGAAAGACAGCATTGCGGGAGTTAACGCGTTTACCATCGACGAGAATCAGCGTGTAGCTGCTGTCCAGGCCACGAATACTGACGCCCTTGCGGTTATCCCCTTCGTTAGTCAGTTGTACGCCCGGCACTTCTTTGAGGACATCCTTCAGATTCTGTACTGGTTTACGCTGCAGGTCTTCCTGGGTAATGACGCTGATACTTGCAGGTGCATCTTTAAGGTTTTGTTCAACAGAAGATGCTGTGACAACCATCGTCTCGCCATCATCATCAACCGCCAACACAGGCCATGCACAAGAAATTGCGGACAAACACAGCCCGACCCGTACGAAAGGGTTCAACCTAAACATTCCATATCTCCATGAGGTAACTACGAAAATAAAATGGGTTATCGCTCACATCTTCTTCACGTCCCCTTGCGTACGGCAGCATCGCGGTGGACTTTTTTGTATGCAGGTGATCATCCCAGAAAGCTTGAACAGTCTCTGATTTGTCAGCCTTTTTTGATTTCGGCGTAACGATAATGCAAACGATAACAATTATCAATCCAAATGTTAAATTTTATATCCTCGTGTTTTATCAGGGAAATAGAATTGAAAAAGCCCTCTCGGTTGAGAGGGCTTAACAAGGAAGGGAGAAAACTTATTTCTTATCGTTCTGCGGGAACTTCATTTCGCTGTAACGCACGAAGTGGGTTCCTTTAATCAACTTGTAACCAAACCAGATGGCCAGGAACAGTGGGATACCAATATACGTTGCCGCTACGCCGCCCCAGTCAATGGTATCTTTCAGGAACGCCTCATAGTTCTGGCCCAGGGTGATGATCAGACACAGAATGAAAGCGAAGATCGGTCCCAACGGGAAGAAGCCCGAACGGTACGGCAGGTCGTTAATATCGTGTCCCTGCAATACATAGCCGCGACGGAAACGATAGTGGCTGATAGCAATCCCCAGCCAGGCGATAAAGCCTGTCATCCCGGAGGTGTTCAGCAGCCACAAATACACTGTCTGGTTACCAAACATGGAGGTCAGGAAACACAGACCGGCAATCACCGTCGTGGCATACAGCGCGTTACGCGGTACACCGCCACGCGACAGTTTGGCGAAAATACGCGGCGCTTTTCCGTCACACGCCAGGGTGTAAAGCATACGGGTAGATGCGTACATACCGGAGTTACCCGCCGACAGTACGGCTGTCAGAATGACCGCATTCATTACCGCTGCCGCAGAAAGCAGACCCGCGTGCTGGAACACCAGCGTGAACGGGCTGACGCTGATGTCTTTCACATCGTTACGCAGCAGGCTGGGATCGGTGTACGGAATGATCAGGCTGATGATCAGAATCGCAAACACATAGAACAGCAGGATTCGCCAGAATACCTGACGCACCGCACGCGGAATATTTTTCCCAGGATCTTCAGATTCGCCCGCTGCAATACCAATCAGTTCGGTTCCCTGGAAGGAGAAGCCAACAATCATTGCCACGCCGATCATCGCCGCAAAACCACCGGCAAACGGTGCTTCACCTATCGTCCAGTTGCTCCAGCCCACAGGCTGCGCACCTTTGAAGATACCGATAATCATCATCACGCCGACGACGATAAAGATAATCACTGTCGTGACTTTGATCAGTGAGAACCAGTACTCCGCTTCACCAAAGCCTCTGACCGAAATGTAGTTCAGCAGGAAGATGACGCCAAGGAACAGCGCACTCCAGATCCAACCGGGAACATCCGGGAACCACCAGCTCATGACCAGCTGCGCAGCCACCAGGTCAACGGCGATAGTCACCGCCCAGTTGTACCAGTAGTTCCAGCCCAGCGCGAAGCCAAAGCCCTCTTCCACATAGTTCTGACCGTAAGTCGCAAACGAACCAGAAACCGGCATATACGCCGCCAGTTCGCCAAGACTGGTCATCAGGAAGTAGACCATCAGGCCAATCAAAATATACGAGAGCAGCGCCCCGCCCGGACCTGCCTGAGAAATCGTTGCGCCAGAGGCAACAAAAAGACCCGTACCGATGGAGCCGCCAATGGCAATCATCGTCAGGTGACGCGCCTTTAATTCACGGCGTAAGCCCGGCGCTTCTGTTGTTTTAGTTTCGGAAACCATACAAAAATGCTATCCATCTTAAAAATGAGGCGCGATTGTAGCAGACGATTTGCAATCCTTCCGGTAGAAATGCGCTTTTATAAGAGACCTTCATGATCGCCCAGGAATTATAAGTAAAGCAGTCTATCTCTTTTCTGGCGAATGCATGACGCTGGCGCTGCGTCACGAAATTGACACAGCACCAGCATGTTCCTGTACCGCAATTTAACGCGGCACATTAGCGGGATCGCAATAGTCCAGAAAGCGCCGTAGCGCGTTGGAAAGGTGTTTTTGCCGATGATGGATACGCCACAACGTACGCATCAGGCGCGGTAGAGGGACAGCAACTTCACTTAATGAGCCAGCCTGTAATTGATCTTCAATTACCCGTCGCGACAGGCAACTAATTCCCAACCCATGACGCACCGCATGTTTGATAGCCTCGGAGTTACCTAATTCCATCGCCATCTCAAATTTCGGTAAATGTGACAGCAACAGATAATCGACAATTTCCCGCGTGCCGGAACCGCGTTCGCGCAGGATCCACGGCGCAGCGGCCAGTTGTTCTAAGGTGACCGGACCACGAGCCAACGGCGAAGTCGGCGCGGCGAAAACCACCAGCTCGTCTTCCAGCCACGGCTCAGAAATGATTTCAGTGCTATGGCATGGCCCTTCAATAAAGCCAATATCAACGCGGAAATCCAGCACTGCCTGCATCACGTCCTGGCTGTTACCAACGCTAAGTTCAATCGGCAACTGCGGGTAATCATGGCGATAACGGGCGATAACGGCGGGCAGGATGTAATTACCAATGGTGCTACTGGCATAGACACGAATCGCGCCGTTGTCTTCGCGAAACAGTTGTTCGATTTCG